>NZ_JBHWDU010000049.1:46616-60083 GCF_042734825.1 Kitasatospora sp. NPDC059648
GGAGCAGGCACAGCAGGAGCTCGCCGAGCTCCGCCGGGAGCTGGAGGACCAGGCCCAGGCACACCGGGCCGAACTCGCCCGGGTCGGTGAGGAGTCAGCCGCCACCGTCGCCGAGCAGCAGGCCGCCGCCGAGCAGGCACAGCAGGAGCTCGCCGAGCTCCGCCGGGAGCTGGAGGACCAGGCCCAGGCACACCGGGCCGAACTCGCCCGGGTCGGTGAGGAGTCAGCCGCCACCGTCGCCGAGCAGCAGGCCGCCGCCGAGCAGGCACAGCAGGAGAACGGCATGGTGGCTGCCGAGGCGACCAGCGGCCTGACCATGCCTACTGCCACCAAGACCAAGCGGAGCCAGCCGAAGCGGACCCCGCGCGCGCGTCGCCGGTAGTAGCGATACGGAAGGGCCGACCTGTCCGGGTCGGCGCTTCCTGTCTATTCAGCTAGCAACTCACCTACGTACGACCGAAGTTCCCGTTTTCGTCCTAGACCTCAGGCCGGGAATTCACCGTTACCGGCGCTCAGCGCGAACAGGTTCCACGCCGACCGGGGAAAGACCAATGCGGGGCCGTCGGGGTCTTTTGAGTCTCGAACCGCTACGTAGCCCGGCAGTTCTGCGATTTCCACGCAGTTGTTGTTGTTCCCCGAATAGCTGGACTTCCTCCATGTGAGATCGGCGGCGGAACCAGATTCGATGTGCGTCACTTTCGTGCCATTTCTGTCAATGCCGTGCGAATCAAATTGCGGGAATCGTTGACGCTGGACGCTGCCGAGTTTAGACGCCGAAACAGCGTGGTGTAGGTCTCTACGTCGTGGCTTTCTTCGTAGTAAACCGTGCTGGTGGGCGAGTCCGTGTAGACAACATCAGACTCATACTGACCAGGGAAACTCATGATGACGAACGGGCCGTACAAGCAAGAGTTCATGGGATCGGCCCGTGGAAGAACCTGCAGCTCAATGTTAGGTTCATCGCTCGCGTTGAGGAGGAACCGCAGCTGGTTCTCCATTATCTCTGGCCCTCCTACCTGCGTGTACAGGATGGATTCGGAGAGTACGACCCACAATTGCAAGGGGTTGGCGCGGGCGAGCACCTTTCGTCGCTCAGCGCGAACGCTGACCTGAGTTTCCACTGCCTCGTCTGAGGCGTCCGGGGCTTGAAGGCGGATCAGCGCCCGGGTGTAGTCAGGGATCTGGAGAAGTCCCGGCACTAGGTGAGTCTCTACGTTGTAGATTTCCGAGGCGTCCCACTCCACCGTCACATACGCGGCGTATGCGGAAGCGATGGCATCGGAGTATCGACTCCACCAACCCTTTTGGTTGGCGCTCTTGGCCAGCGCCTCCAGCTGGGCCCTGGTGGTCGGATCGGTGACGCCATAGAGATCGAGCAGAGCCCGCAAGTCCGGCAACCGAATTCCGGATTGTGCGTTTTCCAAGCGCGTCATTTTGGATTCCGCACAGTTCAGGGCGGCCACGGCGTCAGCATGCTTCAAACCGGCATCAACCCGGAGATCCCTCAGAATTCGGGCGAGCTGTCGCTGTCGGATCGTTGGGCTGGTGTTGATCGGCACTTCGTGAGCCTCCCCTTGGGCCGGTACGGGCCAGTCTGCCCGCTCTTGTCGGAGCGCACAACGAACGTACGTACTCCCTAAAGTGCGGACCTTGCACTTTAGCGGGTCGGTAGTGCAGAGTATCCACCGTCGCCACGTGCTGTGATTGATCCATCACGCCTAGTGGATCTTGATTGCGCGTCAGCCCCGGTTGCCCGTCGGAGGGGACCTATGTCGGGAGTACGTGAGAGTCAGGTCAGGTACCAGCGCCACCCATCGGCAGTGAAGGCCGCCCGTTCTCGCGCGGCGGAGCTCGCGAAGGAGTGGGAGCTTCAGTCGCGGGCGGACGATGTGCAGTTGATCCTCTCCGAAGTGCTGACTAACGCCGTCCGACACGGCGCCGGGCGCCAGGTGACCGTGTTGTACCGCTTGGACACTGCCCGCCTGCGGGTCGAAGTCCGTGACCAAGGCGACGCGCTCCCCTGCCAACGATCAGTCGACGGAGAGGCCGAAGACGGCCGCGGACTGACGATCGTTGAGCGCCTGGCGAGCCGGTGGGGCGTCGATGAGCGCGTAATCGGCAAAGCCGTGTGGTTCGAGATCGACGTTTCTCCGGTGTCGGCGGCGGAAGGGCCGCCGGCCTCCTAGACCGCCGCCCCGGCGTGGTCCATCCCACCAGACCCCGGGCGGCTCAGCGGCACGCATCCCCGCGTGCCGAGGCCGCCCCCGACCGCTCTGTGTCCACAACACCGCGGCGGGGGCGGCTGCCCCGACCAACCACCAGGAGCCCCCAGCGAGGAGCCCTCATGCTGCAGCTGTTACACCCGCTCCCTCCGGCCTCCCGGCCGGCCCCGCCGCCGAGGCCGCGCACGGTGGTGGACGGCCCGTACGAGTGCGCTGCCGACAAGCGGCCCAATTCCCGTCCCACCCCGACGCTGTTAATCCGCACCCGGGCGCAGACCGATTGGCTCGCGGCGTGGTGGCTGCAGCTCCAGGCTCAGCAGCTGGCGGACGAGCTGCCGCCAGTGCTGGCCGCGCCGGTCCTGGCCTGGCTCGCCGACGAGGGCGAGCAGGAGCACGTCCGCCGCTTGCTCGCCGTTCATGAGCCCTACACCCTGACGGTGACCGGCGTCGGCGCCGAACACCGGCTCAGCGTGCGGCTCTGGCAACCCCGCGGCGAGGTCACCGTGGAGGTACGGAGATGAGCCCCGCCACCCTGACCGCCCCGCTCCCGGACACCTGCCCGGCGCCGTGGCCGCTGGAGTTCCAGCGGACGCTATACCCGCCGGCCGTGCCCGGCGGCATCGAACTCCGATTCACCCGGCAGCGAGGCCCAGACGGGCGCGTGGTCGAGACCGAGCAGTGCCCCCCGGTGAGGACCCCCGGACAGGCCATGCGGGCAATGCGGCGCGTAACGCAGGCCTACGGCGTGGTGATGGCGCTCCGCAGCCGGGCCGCCGTCCAGAGGTGGGCCGACGACAGGGAGGAGCTGTACGCCGCTCTGGCCTGCCTCTCCAACAGGCTTTCCTACCAGCGCAGTTGGTCACTTCGGAACGGGGACACGATCACGGTTGCCGTGGTCCCTGCGACCGTCGTTGGCCCCCAATGCCCGCACCCTGCAGCCGATTTCGCCCCGCAGCACGGAGAGGCCTCCCCATGACGATCCCGCACGGAAGCCCGACGCCCACCGAGGAGGCGGCCGGACTCCCCGAATTCCTGGCGGCCGTGGTCCGGCCCGGGGACCGGGTGCTGCAGATCGGTCCCGGGACCGCCGCGGTTCAGCTCGCCCAGCGGGCCCGCCGGGTGGTCAGCGTCCACAGCACGCTCGCCGACGTCGAGGCCGTCCGGGCCTCGCTCGGCCCGCGCGGCCGCTCGGCCGACGCGGTCGACGCCCAGGTGGGCGACCTGTTCGAGGGGCGGCCCGACGCCGCCCCCTACGATCTCGTGGTGGTGACCGCAGGCGTCCGTGGCATCTCCCCGAGATGGCTGGACCAGCTCGCGCCCGGCGGGGTGGTCGTCGCGCCCATCGCCCTCGGAGGCCTGCACCCGTGGGTGCTGGTCGGCCCGCACGCACGCGATGGTCTGCTGTACGGGCGCGTGCTGGCCGTGGACCCGTCAGACGCGGGGCCGCCCCCCGCCGACGGTCAGTTGTACGTGACGCGACCGGCCCCCGCCGAACCGGCCGAGCCACCGGCCGCGACGACGGCGCCACTGTGGCTGGGGCCGCTGTCGCCCCGGTTCAAGCCGGAGCGGTACGTGGACCTGTGGGCGTGGCTGGCTGGCCAGGACGACCGGTTCACCGTCGCTGGGCTCGACATCGCAGGACCGGAACCGGGGTGCGCGCTGGTCGTCGGCACCAGCGCGGTGTACGTGCGCCCCGATGGCATCTGGATGAGCGACGCCGAGCCGGTGACGATCACGTTGACCGACATCGTCAGCGACTACGTTCGACGCTGGCTGATCCAGCGCCAGCCTGAGGCCGACGAGATGACGTGTCGGGTCGACCGCCCGCCGACGGCCGGCCCGGACGAGCTGTTCGTGGCCGCCGGCTGGACGACCGCCAGGCCGGTCAACCTGCCCCGGTGAACACCCGCCAGCACCTAACGGGTGAGGTCGACGGCCGCCAATGCCGCGCAGGCCTGCACCGCTACCAGACGCCGCAGCTCCAACGGCGCGATGTTCAGCCCTTGCCCGCACCGCCGGGCCCGCTCAGCCAGCAACCTGTGCAGGCGCGTGCACACGCTCGCGTCGATCCGGCTGGGCGCCTCCAGCGCGGAGCGCAACGCCATCCCGGCACAGCGCAGGGTCAGCATGACGCGGGAGTAATGCGCCTCGGCGAGTTCGGCAGCAGGCACCGCGCCGAAGTCGCCGGCGCGCTGGTGCCAGGAGCGGGCGACGGTGTCGGCGATTGCGGCGGTGTCGGCGGCCGCCCGTCCGAAGACGTCGTCCAAGGGGCCCGCGTCCCCCATCAGCCGCCGCACCTCAGCGATCTCCCCCGTCAGTGCCTCGGCCAGAGTGGCGAGAGCGACCGGAGCAGAGTCCCCGAAGACCCTCCCGGCCCGCCAGCGGGGCACCTCCGGGAGAACGGTCAGCGTGCCGTACTTGGCCGCGTGATGGGTCAGGTGCGCGCCGTACGCGGGCGTCTCCTGTTCATGGTCACGGATCACCAGGTCCTCCACCGGCGGCATTTGGAACACGCCGGGACCGAGCACAGGCCACCCGACGACATCGGACGGTGCTGCCTCGGCGACCGGCAGGCCGTGCCGTGCCGCGACGGCCGCCAACTGCCCGGCCAGACCCGGCACGGCGTGGCTCGCCACAAAGAAGGGGGCGCCGAACTCCGCGTTGTGCAGGCTGACGACGACGGCGGGCACCAGCTCGTCCACCAGATCGGCCAACGCCTCATTCTCCGGCAGCCCGAAACGGTGGACCCCGCCCCCGAACGGAATAGGGAAGGTCCATTCCGGCTGTTCCGCCAACGCCGGACGGTAGAAATAGCGGTGCTGGTTGACCAGATCCAGCGGGCCGCTCGTCCAATCCGCATTCAGGGCCGCGCCGTCCGGGTCCACACACGGCAGGAAATGCCACGAAACACCATCACGCAGTTCCGGCCGTTCCACCACCAGCTCCGCCAAGAACCTCACCGTCGCATACCCCACCGGCTCGTTCGGATGCGGGCCGCCGACCACCAGCACGGACCGCCCGCCCACCCCGACCGACAGCACCTGAAGCGCCCGCCCCCCGCGTGACGTGCCGATCCGCCGCAGCCGGCACAGCCCCGGTTCCCGCCGCGCCAGCCCACCCAGCCACTCCGCCAGATCCTCCACCGAGGGCACCAGCTCCCCGCCCGGCACCAGCTCCGCATAGCCGGACAGCCGCTCATCCAGATCCGAAAGGACACCAGCCACCGAAAACGCCCCTCTCAAAACCGGGCCGGAAATACTCCGGCCCGGAATAAAGTGCTGCCCGAAAATGGCTGCGGAAAATCATTCGAGAAATCCTCGAAAACCCCTTCCGCCGGGGAGTGGGTGAATGCTTCCATAGATTCCGGCGAATCCGCCACCACCCCAATCAGAGAGACAGGAGGACGTCCATGGACGCCATCCAGAACCACGCCACCACTGCGGCCATCGACCCGGAGGAGACCGAGCAGGACGAGACCGGGCTGCGGCCGGCCACTGACGGCGAGCTGCTGGGCCTCACCGTCTCCGGCCAGTAGCGCACCAGCACGACCCCACGACGGGCCCGGCCACAGGCCGGGCCCGTCCCGTCCCCGCCCGCCCCCGACCGGAGGAACCCGGTGAACCACCCCCGTTTGCGCCGAGAACATCAGCCCACCATCCGGCCGGACGGCTGCATCCAGATCGGTGCGCTCCCTGGCCTCGCGAGCATCCTGCCCGACCCCGACGGCTGGCGCTGGTCTCTCCTCCAGTTCCTGGACGGCACCCGCACTCTGGCCGAGGTCCAACAGGTGATGGCGACCGAGCACCCGAACGTCCCCGCGGTCGCGGTCACGGCACTTGTCGCCGACCTGGCCAGGGCCGGCCACCTCCAGGACGCGCCCCCCACCGCACCCCCTCCGGACGTGGCTCCCTCCGCTGTCCGGCGTCATCCCCGTACCGTCGAGTACTGGGAGATGATCGACCGCCAGCCCAGCCGCACCGGATGGGACATCCAACAGATGCTCGGCAGGGCCACCGTTGCTGTCGTCGGCGTCGGCGGAACCGGCATGCAGGCCGCGGCAGTGCTGGCCGCCGCCGGAATCGGCAGCCTGATCCTGGCCGACCCCGACCAGCTGGAAGAGTCCAACCTCAGCCGCCAGCCCCTCTACACCAAGGCCGACATCGGCCGCTACAAGGTCCACGCGGCACGCGACCGGCTCACGGAACGCCACGACCTCGACATCCTCACCTATCCCAACCAAGTCACCCATCAGGCTGAGTTCGTGGGCCTGATGATCGTCTGTGACCTGCTCATCCTGGCCGCCGACGAGCCCGCAGGCCTGCGGCTGGACGCCAACCGCGCCAGCCTGTCCACCTCCCGTCCCTGGATTGACCCCGGCTACCACGGCCCAGTCATCAGCACCACCCTGTACGTGCCCGGCAGCGGCGCCCCGTGCTGGGAGTGTCTGCGTCACGCCGACGCCATCGCCCACGGGCTGCCTGGCTTCCATGCCGATGTCCCGCCCGCGGCCCTGCCCCGGACCCTCGGTCACCCCGTCACCTCGGTCACCGCAAGCCTTGCCGGGACCTACGCTGCACACGCCGCAATCACGCACCTCACCGGCACCCGTGAGTTCGCGCCCGCCACCGTCTACCGGCACAGCCTCATCGCCCCCGCCGGCCGCCCACTCGCCCCCATCACCCACCCGCGCAACCCCCACTGCCCCTCTTGCGGCACGCAGGTCAGGACCCCGTGAGGAGCGGCGGCCACAGCGAGAGCCGTAACGGCCCCACCAGATGACCTAACCAGCACCAGGAGAGTGCAAATTGAGCGACATCACCCCCGCCTCCGCCCTGGCGCGGACCGTGGCAATCCCTGCCCTGACCGGCGCCCAGGCAGCTCCACACCCGGCCGCTCTGGCCCTGCAGAACGACGTCACCCAGGCGGCCAGCACGCTCCGAGCCATGCAGCGGCGCGGCCGCCTGCAGGACGACGAGGCCGACGTGGCCGTGGTCGCCTATACGGCCGTGGTGTGCGCCGGGTCGACGGCGGCGAAGGCCTTGAAGGCCGCCGCGGACTGGGCTCTGCACGCTCCCGAGGCCGAGGTGCACAGCCTCAGTTGGGCGCGTGTGCCAGGGCACCGCATGGGCGTGGACGAGTTCCTGCTGACGCTGGCGGTGTCGTACCCGGACCCGGAGACCGGCGAGTACACCGGCGACACCCACCACGCCGCCGGACCGATGGCCCACGTCGTGGTCAGCAGCGCCGACAACGAGGAGTCGGCCGCCAGCTAAGCCCCCCGGACGCGAACGGCGGGCCGGCCCCGATGGTGGGGCCGGCCCGCCGTGTGTGTGCCGAGGCTCTGGCAGACCGGCCCGTGGCCGTCGCTTCCGTCACCCGAACGGGGGACAGCTGTCGGCCGAGCCTGCTACAGCTACGGCCTAGGCTCGAAGACGGAGCCGGGAAAGAAAGAAGGCAGCAGGATGGCCACGGAGACGGTTTACGGCCCTAGGGCCGTAAACGGACGCGCACCCCGGCAGCGTCGGACGAAGGAGCAGGCCGCACGCCTACGCCAACAGCTCCGGGCCATCGTGGAGCAGAACCAGCCGTGCAGCGTCCGCCAGGTCTACTACCTCGGGTGTGGCGTGCTGTGGCCCAAGGACACCGGCAGTTCCCGGACGTCGTACAAGCTGGTCGTGCGCTACTTGGGCGAGATGCGCGAGGACGGGACGATCCCGTTCGGATGGATCACCGACTCAACCCGGTGGGTGCGCAAGCCGACCATGTGGGGCTCGCACGGCGAGGCGCTGGAACGGACGGCCAAGCTGTACCGGCGCAACGTGTGGGAGCAACAGCCCGAGCGGGTGGAGGTGTGGGCGGAGTCCGATTCGGTGTCGGGCATCATCCACCCCGTGACCGAGAAGTTCGGCGTTGGCCTCTTCTCCTGTCGCGGGCAGGCGTCGAAGGACTTCGCCCACTCCTCGGCGCAGGAGTACCTAGCGGACCGGCGGCCGGTACAGATCCTCTACTGCGGTGATTTCGACCCGACCGGGAGGGCGATCCCCCGCAGCCTGTTGGAGCGCCTGAACCGCTACACGGACGGCGGGGTGGACGTGGTGCTGCGGCGTATCGCGGTGACCGCGGACGATGTGCTGGACCCGGATCTTGATCTGGTCGCGCATGCCGCGAACACCCGTGATCCCAACTGGAAGGCGTACGCCGTCGAGTGCGAGCGGTTTGGGATTGACCCGCGGCTCGCGGTCGAGATCGAGGCCATTCCGCCCACGAAACTGCGCAGCCGCCTGCAAACGGCTATCCGGGCGGGCATCGGCGACCCGGCCGCATGGACGGCCTGCCTGGCGGCAGAGTCGTCCGAGCGGGCCATCCTCGGCGCCATCGCCGGCCTGACCGACTGGCTTACCGACACCATCACCGAGGCATCCCAGAAGCTCGCCGAGAACGAGGTCCCCGGCGACGACGACCGCTAGCCACGGTGGCGGCACATCTACGCCGGCGGCCACCGTCGGCGTAGATCACGCCTCCAGGTAGGCGACCACCACCAACGCAGGCCCGCCCGCCGCCGGGAGCGATCCGACCGCCCGCGGCCGCCACCGGCTCACCACCGGCCGCCGTAGCCGTACAGCGGATCCGCCCGGACCTCCGCCAGCAGCATCCGCTCCCGGCAGTCCCGGCACACCCCCGACCGCCCCGCCACCGGCGGACACCGCACACAGTCCGGACCATGCGCGCAGTACCGGCACCCCGGATCGTGCCCCACCCGACCGGGCCCGGCCGGCGGCTGCCACACCCAACTCAGCCGCAAATCTCGCAACCCCCAGCAGTCGAACAACAAAGCCGCCGTCGCGACCACCGGACAGCACAACGACCCCGGCACCCCCGCCAGCGACGCCGCCACCAGATACACCAGACCCTCAGGCGGCCGGACCGTCCCCGCACGCACCGCGCCATGCAGCTCCACCCGCAGCCCTTCCGGATCCTCCCGGCCCCAGGCCTCCCCGCGCAGATGCCAGTCCGACAACTCCACCCGCACTACTCGGCCCTCCCCGTCCGCCAGGTCGAGGACCGCCAGGCCTTCCACCGACGCCGGCCAGGACAACAACGACCGCAGCGGCCACTCCGAGCGGTCCGGCTCCTCCAGGCCGAGGACCCGGCGAACCGTCCCGTCCGTACAGCAGTCCGCGCACACCACCGTCAGGTCCGGCCCCCGGCCGACGAACCGTGGCAGGCGCCCCGGCAACAGCACCGGCCCGCCACACCGAGGACACCCGGCAGCCGGCCGTCCCGCCGGGGCACCCGAACCCGTCACCGTGAGCTGCCCGGCGGCAGCGCGCGCCGACCCGCCCCCAGCCGTGAGCGCGTCCCCGCCCGCCGCGGCCGGTCCTCTCGCTCCACCCGTACCCACCCCTCCGCCGGACCGTCACCAGCCGCCGCCTCACCGTCGGCCAGCGACAGGTCAAAGACGATCCGGGCCCCGCCACCCCGGTGATGCAGCACCGTGGTGTCCCCCACCACCAGGTCCGGGTGAGTCCGCAACACCGGCAGCAGCACCTCCAACACCCGGTGCACCCGCTCCGAGCTGTCTCCCATGACGCGAACCTGGACCATCAGACCGCCACCCCCTCCGAGTCGCAGCCCTGCCGCACACCCTGCCCCGGCACACCCGCCCGGACCCGGCGTCCCATCTCCTCAAGCCGGTCCACCAAGGCGAGACAGTCCCCCAAAGCCCGGTGACCCCCTCCCAACCGCTGCCACCGGTAACCACCGTGGTACTCGTCCTCCTCGCCCACCCAGTCGCTGAACGGGATCATCACGTCCTCCCAGGACGCCCGCCCCATCCATGCCGCCGTCCGCGCCGAGGCCTCCACCCGCACCCGCTCCCCCAGGCCCTCCGGCGGTTCCTCCACCGCGAACACCCCGGCCGCAGCCTCCCGCGCCACCTGATCGGCGAAGTACAGGCCGAGCTCGTGCCGCAGCCTCGCAGTATCGAAGGCCGCGTTGTAGATCAGAACCCGGCGCCCGGCCAGCACCTCGCCGAGCCGGCCGACCAGGTTCCCGAACCCCGGCTGCCCCGCCACCATCGCGTCCCCGATCCCGTGGATTCGCTCCGCCTCCACCGGGATCGGCACCCCCGGATCCACTAGCGAGTCCACCAGCGTCTCCCGGCCCACCACCGACACCACCGCCAGGTCCACGATCCGCGCGTCCCACTCCAGTCCCGTGGTCTCGCAGTCCAGGGCGACAGCACGCGGATCGGCCAGCGCCTCCGCCGCCCACGCCTCCAGCCGCTCCACCTCCAACGCCCGGGCCCTCAGCCGCTCTTTCTCCCACTCCTCCCGACGAGCTTCCTCCTCCGCCCACTGGGCCCTCAGTGCGGCATCCTGAGCGGCCCGTTCGGCCTCCCGCCGCTCAGCACACGGCGGGCACCAGCGCGGCCGCCAGTACGCCCCCGTGAACCGGTTCGCCTTCCGCCACGCCCGCGCCTCTTTCAGCGTCGCCACACGCACCGTGCACCCCTCCCCCGAGCAGACCACCGCCCCCGCCAGCCACACGGCGTCCGCCTCCCGCCGCGCGACCGCCGCCGCCCTCCGGCACTCCGCGCACAACCGCCGCGACCAATGCCGATCCCGCACCGATGGGAACGGTCGTCCCTTCGGGCGCCGCCGCCCGCACCCCTCGCAGGTCCGCATCCGCAGCCGTGCCTCCACCGCCTTCGCCCGCTGCCGGCACACCCCGCACTGGCCGCCCCGCACGATGTAGTCCCGCACCACCGCACACACCGGACACGTCCGCCGAGCCTCCATCTCCCGCTTCAACTTCGACGGCAGCGGCCGCATCCTCACCGCTCCCGCCGGGTCGTACAACGCCCGTTGCTCGTACCGGCGCCCGCTCGCGTAGTACTCCGTGATGACGTACGCCACCGGCAGCTGACCCGGCGCCGGCTTCAACCGGTACCGCTCGGCTAGCTGAGTCTTCGTCCGCAGCCCCGCCGGTGCCTTCCCCGAGTCGTACACCGGCACCCCGCCGTCCCACCGCCGCGGCTCCCCCCGCGGAACCAAACCATCGCCCAACACCACAGCCACACTCCTTTCCAGGAAAACGGAACCCGTCAACAGATACCGGCAAAACGCCCGCAAAGCAAGTAATTCAGGAAAACCGAACCTGAATCCGAAACGTGCCTTATCAATAACGCGCGCGAAGCCGGAGAGCTTAATGGAGATCCATTAATATCCCTCCGATGCCGACTCACGGGGCCCGCTCGCGCCCCGCGGATACAGGTCCAAGGCCTCCCGCACGATCCGGGCCGGCGAATAGAGCCGCGCCACCAGGTCCTCGCGGACCTCCCACAACTCCTCTGGCGTATACATCGCCAGACGGATGCCCAGCCGGTCCAGCTCCCGGAACGGTCCCTCACTCACGCGCCACGAGGCCGTCCGCAGCTGTGTCACCAGGTCAGACGGCAGGGCATAGTTACGCTGCCTCAGACCCCCGACGCGCGGACCCGGCCACCGACCCGATAGCTCCATCTCCAATTCCTCCTCCCCCCCGAGCGGCTCCCACGGCCCCGCCAAGTCCTCCTCCGCCAGCCGCCGGCGCACCGACGCCGCCACCAGCCCCTCCACCGGAGGCCACCAATCCGCCTGCACCCGCGCCACCTCCAACCGCGCCTCCAGCCGGCTCATCCCCTCCCTCTCCAATTCCTCCCGATAAGCGATCTTCTCCGCCCGATGCTGGCGCTCACGCAACAGAAACCGGCCCGCCTGAGCGGCCGTAATGCACACGGTGATCTTCTTTTTCTCCATTGCTCCCTTTCCTCAGAAAAATCTATGGAGATCCATTAGGCTCGGCCGACTGCCGCAGTTGTTCCTGAGGCTCAGTCCGCCGGCTGGCACGCTGACGCCTGCCGGACCAGGTCGAGGACCCGGTCCCACAGCTCGCCGTCAGAGTCCACCTCGGCCACGACCCACAGTTTCGCCGCCGACATCGTGGCCGCGGTCCCCCACAGCCTGGACGCCGCACCCGTGGTCGCCGCCTCGGCCCGCCGCATCAGCGGCACCACCTCCGCCAGGACCAGGCCCCCGGACGGCGGTGTCAGCCACCCCTCGCCCGCATCCTGCAGCCGGCCCAACAGGGCACGCACATAGTGCCGTTCGTCCACGACGCCCAGCCTGGCACAAACCGCCGCCCACCCAGCCCGCAACCCGTCAACCCACCGCCCCAGGCCGCCCTCAGGGGCGCGACCATGCCCATCGCGCGCCCCCGCACGTAACCCCGCGCGCGCCCGCCCGGTTCACCGGAACGTCCCAACTCCGACAACGGAAGAGTCCCCGTGAACCGAACCCTCACCACCACCCGCCGGGCCGCCGCCGCCAGCGCCGCCCTCGCCCTGCTCACCCTGCCAGCCGCAACCCCCGCCACCGCCCAAACCCGCAGCTCAGACGCCTGCACCCACCACTGGTCCGGCCCCAAAGTGTGCATCGAGATCCACGGCTCCAGCATCTACATGGACCGCGTCGTGGCCACCTGGACCAACCCACCCAAGGACCTCCAGAGCGCCACCGCACACCTGCGCGAGGGCGACCATGAAACCATCGGCACCCAACGAGCCCACCGCAACGGCGCCGGCGAACTCGTCGCCGAGTGGCACCCCGGCCGGTCCGCCAACATGAGCTCCGAAACGGTCTGCGTCACCATCGACGGAGCCCAGAACAGGTGGGCCTGCCAAGACATCATCAACCGGTAAGACCGAAACCGGCGTCCGCCAGCAAACCGCCCGCGGACGCCACCCCACCGCGGACAGCGACCGACAGCGACCAACCTTCCGGCACCCCCGAACAACAGCCGGCCCCCAGCGGCCGGGTGCCCTCCGGGTGCCCTCCGGGGGCCCTCCGGGGGGCCGTCGCTCCGGGGGAGCCCCAGCCCGGATCGGGCGCGGGGGTGGGGTCCGTGCCGGGCCGTTGGCCGCCGTTGGGGGTTGCGCTCTGTGGGTGGTCGGTGGGCTCCCCCGCCACCCGGGCACACGAGGCGACCACGGAACCCCCGGGGGGTCAACCCGGGGAAAAGCGCCCCGGGTTGACCCCCCGGAGAACCCGTGACCGGGCGGAGCCTGCCCGAGCGACGGGGGAGCCCACCGACCACCCGGCCCCTGTCCTGCCGGTGGCCCGAGGGGCCCCCGGCCGGACCGGGGCCCCCCCCCCGGCCCCGCCCCCACACCCCCAACACCCCCGGGGATACCGCACGACACGCC
>NZ_JBHWDU010000050.1:0-60050 GCF_042734825.1 Kitasatospora sp. NPDC059648
CGTGTGTTATGTCGGGGGGGCTCGTAGACGTCAACCACCCACGCCCGCCGGGCACCGCCCCGCGGGGTGCCCCCCCCCGGCGGGCCGGACCCGTGCTCGTTCAGGTGCCGCGGGGTCCGTCAGGCCCCCGCGCGGTCAGCCGTTCAGCAGGGGCCGTTGTCGGCCCACACGCCCCACTGGCCGCTCTGGGTCGGATCCTCGCCCTTGGTCCACCACTTGTTGGTGTAGTAGTGGCCCTTCCACGAGACCTTGGTGCCGCCGGCCGCGTAGGTGGTGTTCGGGTCCCAGCTCGGGGCGGCCGAGCAGGTGGCCGGCGAGGTCGGGGTGCCGGTCGGGGTCCCGGTGGGCGTGCCGGTCGGGGTGCCCGTCGGCGTCCCGGTCGGGGTCTGGGTCGGCGTCGGGGTGCCGGTCGGCGGGGCCGGGCAGCCGGCCGCGGAACCGTTGGTGGCGCTCACCATCCTGTCGAACAGGGCGGTGTTGGTGCCCAGGTCGTACAGCGAGAAGGCGAAGGAGCCGCCGAGGCCGTTGCAGTGCGCGTAGTCCAGCTTGGCCTGGACCGACCGGGCGTCCTCACCGCTCCAGAAGGTGTTGCCGTCGTAGAAGTAGGTCGCCTTGGCGTCGTCGTCCCAGAAGGTCCTGGACGGGTTGTCGACGAAGCCGGCCAGCTCCTTGTACATCTGGATGCCCGCGACGTTGCCGGACATCGCGGCACCGGCCGCCGGGGCGGCGGCGGGCTGGAAGAGGCCGTTCCTGCCGTTGTTCTGGACGCCGGTCCAGCCGCGGTAGTAGAACGGCACACCCATGTTGATCTTGTTGGCCGGGAAGCCGCCGGGGATGCCGTACTGCGCGTCGCCGACCGTCCACGCCTTGATGGCGTTGTCGATCGAGTACTTGCCGTTGCCCGGCTTCGCCGGGGTCGACGGGTCGTTCGGGCCGGAGTACAGCGGCGCCTGGTGGTTGGTCGGGCCCTGCGGGTCCCAACCGCCGTGCATGTCATAGGTCATGACGTCCATGAACGTCAGGTACTGGCCGATCTTGTCGGTCTCGACGTTCATGATCTTGTCCTGGCCGGCGCCGACCGCCGCCGACAGGGCGTAGGTCCTGCCGTCGGCCTTGCCCTGGGCGTCCAGCTGGCTGCGGAACTCCTTCAGCAGCAGGGTGAAGTTCTGCTTGTCGGCCGGGCTGGAGACGTTGCCGGTGTGGCCGCCGCCGCCCGGGTACTCCCAGTCGATGTCGATGCCGTCGAAGATGCCGGCGCCGGTGCCCGGGCCGCCGTAGCCCGCGTCGGACGGCAGGTTGCCCTTGATGAACATGTCGATGCAGGACGACACCAGGTGCTTGCGCGAGGCGTCCGTGGCGGCCGCCGACGAGAAGTACTTGGAGTAGGTCCAACCACCGAGCGAGAGCAGGATCCTGAGGTTGGGGTTCTTCGCCTTCAGCTTCTTCAGCTGGTTGAAGTTGCCCGCGATCGGCTGGTTCCAGACGTCGCCGACGCCGTCCACCGAGATGTCCGCGCCGAAGCTCTTCTGGTAGTCGGCGAACGCGTCGCCCGCGCCGTCACCGGCGTTGGGATTGCTGTCGTTGGTGTCGGCGGCCTTGGTCGCCTCGAAACAGCCCAGGTCGGTCGGGGAGATGTTGGCGAAGTCGTAGATCAGGTAGTCCAGCTTCCCGGCCACGCCGGTGTCCTGGATCGTCTTCGGGTAGTACGCGTTCGCGTAGATCGACCACTGGTCGTAGTAGGCGACCTTGAGGCCGCCGCTGGTGGCGGGCGCGCCGGTGGAGTTGGTGGTCGCGGCGCTGGCCGCGCCGTTGCCGGACAGCGCGAGGCCCGCGCCGAGCAGCAGGGAGGCGGCGGTACCGGCCGCGACGGCGGCCAGGCTCTTCTTCGGGCGGCGCCGGCGGGGCCCGTCCGGAGCCGGGGTCCCGGCCCTTTCAATGCGTGAGCGCAGCATGGGTGCGTGACTCCTGGGTGTGGGGGTTCCGTCGCCCGGTGGGGCTGACGTCCGGGGTGGGGCCGAACGACCGGGACATGACAGATAAGGGGTGGGGAATCGAGCGGGCAGGGCCTGGAGGGACACTGACGGACACCGGGATGTGCCGAACCGGCGCCCCCGGCACGAGGCCGGTGACGCCGGTTCAGGGGCTCCCTGCACCTGGGCAATAAAAATGGACTAGACCAACTTGCCCGTCAAGGGGTGCTGTCGGCCCTTGAGGCCCGCTTAAGGTTGCAATCCCGCCCCCACGCCCCCGGCACCCGGCCCGAGCTGCGCGGCTTCAGTAGCGGACGGCGTTGGCCACCTCCGCCTTGACCGTGCCCGAGAGGGCCCTGTTGCTTCGCGCGCTGGCCTGGACGCTCTGGCCCGCGGCCAGGTCCTGGACGGTCACCGCGGTCGCGTCCTGCACCTTGCCGTTCTCGTCGGTGAAGTTCACCTGGATCAGGTACCGGTAGGACTGCTGGCCGTGGTTGGTGACGGTCAGCTGCGCCAGCGTCTTGCCGTCCGTTCCGGTGGTCACCGCCCCGACCGTCACGTCCGCCTTCGCGTCCAGCCCGCCCTTGATCCCGGCGATCGCCGAGGAGACGGAGGAGACCGCCTCCGAGGCCCGGGCCTCCGCCGAGGCGAGCGCCGATCCCGCCTGGCTCGCCGCCGAAGCCAGCGCCGACCCCGCCCCACCCGCCGCCGAGGCCAGCGCCGAGCCGGCGGAGGCGGCGGCACTCAGCGCCGAGGAGGCCGTGCTGCTCGCGCTCCTGCCGGACGACGAGCAGCCCACCAGCACCGACGTGCCGACGACGGCCGCCACCAGGGCACCGGCGACCAGGGGCTGTCGGCGGCTCGCCGGTGGGTCCTGACACCGCGCCGTGACGCGCTGTCCGGAGGTGGCGCGGGTGAGCGGCTGGCGGTCCATGGGGTCCTCGATTCTGGCCGACGCCGGGCTGCCCGACGCGTTTCCTGCCCACCCTCCGAGGGCCCGGGAGCCGCCGCCAGCAGGGGTGCTGCCTCCGGGTGACGCAGCCGTGGGACGGCGGTCAGGACAGCCCGGAGCCCTCCTGCTCGTCCGCCTCCACCGCCGCCCGCTCCTCACGCAGCCGCACCAGGTGGCGACGGCGCGCCACCGCGCCGTACGCGCCCGCCGCGCTCGCCGCGAAGGCCAGCAGGCCGACCCACGACCGGTCGAAGACGTGCCCGGTCAGGTGGTCCAGCGAGTACCGCCCGGGGCCCGCCAGGCCGATCGCCAGACCGGCCGCGCCGAGGAAGGCCGGGTACTCGTAGCCGCCGGACATCGCGAAGAAGCCCGCCGGGGCGTGCACCGCCACCGCGCCCGCCATCGTTCCGGCCACCACCGCGCCGGCCGCCGGGGTGGCCAGCCCGACCACCAGCAGCGCGCCGCCGCCCGCCTCGCCGACGCCCGCCGCGATGGCGCTCTCCCGGGCCGGGTGGAAGCCCATGTGGTCCATCGCCTGGGTGGTGCCCTCCAGGCCGGCGCCGCCGAACCAGCCGAACAGCTTCTGGGTGCCGTGCGCGATCAGCACTCCGCCGACCGCGCTGCGCAGGGCCAGCAGGCCCAGGTCCTTACGGTTCAGGCACATGTCGCATCCTCGTTTCCGCCACGGAGTGGTCGTACCGCCAAGGTGTGGACGTACGTACCTCCATGGCACCCGAGAGCGCCCACCCGTTCGAGCCGGGACCGCCATCCGGGCGAATTCGCCGACGGCCAGGAATGAACGGGCGGACGGGGAGATCAGCACCACGCCCGGCCGCGGGGCGTGGCGGACCGGCCGCCCCGGCCGCCCCGGCCATGCTGGCCCCATGTTCGTCTTCAACCTGAGCAGCGCCTTCATCACCTTCTTCGCCGTGGTCGGCCCGCCGAAGACCCTGCTGGCCTTCGCCCGGCTGTCCCGCACTCGCAGCGACCGGGAGCTGCGGCGACTGGCGGCGTGGAGCACGGTGATCTCGGCGCTGATCGGCCTGGTGCTCGGCTTCGGGGCGGACGAGGTCACCACCCTGTTCCACATCAGCGACCAGTCGCTGCGGCTCGCGGGCGGGGCGATCTTCTTCGTCTACGCGGTCGCGCTGGTCCTCGGCCTCCACCTCGGCGCCGGCGGCGACGACGACGAGCACCTGACGAACCCGCTGGCCGACGGCATCCGCGAACTGCTGCTGCCGTACATCGCCAGCCCGCTCGCGATCAGCGCCGTCCTGGTCGCCTCGCTCAACCGCGACGACTGGGCCTGGAAGGCCGCGGTCTCCGGCGCCTACGTGGGCGTGGTGGTGCTCAACTACCTCTGCGTGGCCGTGCTCGCACCGCTGATGCGGCGCACCCACAGCACCTCGCTGGAGGTGCTGTCCCGGCTGCTCGGGCTGCTGCTGGCGGCCGTCGGCGTTGAGCTCTTCCTGGAGGGCCTGGCCGGGCTCGGGGCGAACCTGCCCGTGGCGCGCTGAGCCCGCGGAACGTCAGCCGGCCGCCAGGCGGGCCAGCACCTCGCCGATCCGCCCGCGCACCAGCGGGTCGGCGACCAGCCCGTCCGCGCCGACCGCGCCGCGCTCCAACGGGATCCGGACGCAGGCCTCCGCCAGCACGGCCGCCCCGGTGTAGCCGAGGACGGTGCCGAGGGTGGCCTCCGCGCCCCGGCCGCGGCCAGGGGCGGCGCAGTTGATCCAGGCGGCGGGCTTGTCCGAGATCTCGACCCCGCCGACCGTCCAGTCCAGCAGGTTCTTGAACGCGCCCGGCAGCGTCCCTGCGTACTCGGGTGTGCAGAACAGCAGCGCGTCGGCCGCCTCGATCGCCGTCCGCAGCCCGGCCACCGGCTCCGGCAGCGGGTCGGTGTCGAGGTCCGGGTTGAAGTGCGGGAGCCCGGCCAGCCCGGCGTAGTACGTGGTCCGGACGCCCGGCAGGTCGTCGGCCACCGCGGCGGCGGTGCGCAGCACGGCCTCGTTCGAGGAACCGGCCCGCAGGCTCCCGGGCAGCAGCAGGATGTGGCGCTCGTTAGGCATGCCGGGAACCTACTCCTTGACGTCCGCGTCAAGGCCAGCCGTCGGCCGCGACGGCCCGTCCTCAGTGCGGCAGCAGCGGCCGCCAGGGCACCGGGCTGGAGAGGATCATCGAGCTGGCCGGCGGGCCGTACCCGCCGAGCCGGTCGCAGAGCGCCTCGAACTCGGACATCGTGGCCACCGCGACCAGCAGCACGCAGCAGGCCCCGCCGGTGACCCGGTGCAGCTGGAGCACCTCCGGCCAGGTCGCCACCTCGGGGTCGCGCAGCACGCAGCGCGGGCCGTAGCACTGGACCTGGACCAGCGCGGTGATCGGCAACCCGGCCCGGGTGGGGTCGACGTGGGCGTGGTAGCCGCTGATCACCCCGTCCGCCTCCAGCCGGCGGACCCGTTCGGCCACCGCGGGTGCGGACAGGCTCACCCGGCGGGAGAGTTCGTTGTACGAGAGCCTCGCGTCGGCCTGCAGCTCGGCCAGCAGGCGGCGGTCGACGGCGTCCATGGCGGCTCCCCGGAGCGGTCGCGATCGGCGGTCGCGATCAGCGGTTTTTCATTCGTAAAGCGGATGGACCGAACGCCTCGCGAACGACAGCTCGGAACGCGGTTGCGGTGGCCATCGACCATTCAAGCGGGGGGTGCCACCGCCGCACAATGGGCACCCCGGTGGAACCAGGACGTCCGTCCGCTCCGCCGGCCCCGGGCGACGAGGCCCGGACGGACCAGGAGGAATCGGGATGGGGCACGACACGGTGGAGACACCCAACCTTTCGTTCGGTCGGGGCGGCCTGCCGGGTCGGGGCACCCCGTACGCGGAGTACGTGCGCCTGGAGGAGCTGCACGGCCTCCAGCACCCGCGCAGCAAGGAGCCGGCCGAGCTGTCGTTCATCGTCACCACCCAGGTGATGGAACTGCTCTTCGACCTGCTGCGGCACGAGTGGACGCTCGCCGGACAGGCACTGCGCGAGGACGACCTGACCGCCGCGCTGGCCGCGCTGCGCCGCGGCACCCACGTGCAGGACGTGCTGGTGGAGTCCTGGGACCTGCTGGCCACCATGACCCCGCAGGAGTTCAACTCCTTCCGCTCGCTGTTCGGCGAGGCCTCCGGCTTCCAGTCCTCGGCCTTCCTGCACCTGGAGTTCCTGCTCGGCAACAAGAACGCCGCGCTGCTGAACATGTACGACGGGATGCCCGGGACGCAGGCCGAGCTGGCCGAGGCGTTGCGCTCCCCCGGCTTGTACGACGAGGTGCTCGGCCTGCTGGCCCGGCGCGGCCTGGCCGTGCACGCGGAGCCCTCGGAGCGTCGCTACCAGCCCTCCGAGGAGGTCGCGGCGGCCTGGCGCCGGGTGTACACCGAACCGGAGTTCGCGGCCCTGCAACCGCTCGGCGAGGCACTGCTGGACGTGGCCGAGCGGGTCACCCGCTGGCGCCAGCGCCACCTGAGCTCGGTCAAGCGGACCATGGGCGCCAAGCCCGGCTCGGGCGGCTCCAGCGGGCTGACCTGGCTGCGCAAGGCGGCCGAGCAGGACGTGTTCCCGGAGCTGTGGACGATCCGGGACGAGCTGTGACCGAGCCGGTGACGGAGGAGAGTACGAGCATGATCACGCGCGAGGAATGCGCGGCGCTGGACGCCGTCGACCCGCTGGCGGCGTTCCGCAAGGAGTTCGCCCTGCCGGACGGGGTGGTCTACCTGGACGGCAACTCGCTGGGCGCGCTGCCGGTGCGCACGCCGGAGCGGGTGGCGCAGGTGGTCGAGCGGGAGTGGGGCCGGGAGCTGATCCGCAGCTGGAACGACGCCGGCTGGTTCGAGCAGCCGTACCGACTGGGGCGGCGGATCGCGCCGCTGATCGGTGCCGATCCGGCGGAGGTGGTCGTCTGTGACACCACCTCGGTGAACCTGTTCAAGGTGCTCTCGGCGGCGCTGGAGCTGCGCCCGGGGCGGCGAACGGTGCTGGGCGACGCCGAGGCCTTTCCCACCGACCTGTACATCGCCGAGGGCGTGACCGGCCCGGTCGAGGGCGGGCGCAGCGTGCTGGTCCGTCCCGAGGAGCTGGACCGGCACCTGGACGGCGACGTCGCCGCGGTGGTGCTGTCGCACGTGGACTACCGCACCGGCGAGCTGCTGGACATGCCCGGGATCACCTCCCGGGTGCAGGCCGCGGGCGCCCTGATGATCTGGGACGTGTGCCACTCGGTGGGCGCGCTGCCGGTCGAACTCGGCGCCGCCAACGCGGACTTCGCGGTCGGCTGCACCTACAAGTACCTGAACTCGGGCCCCGGCGCACCGGCCTTCCTGTACGTCGCCGAGCGGCACCTGGCGGCCGGACCGCGGCAGCCGCTGAGCGGCTGGTTCGGGCACGCCCGCCCGTTCGCCTTCGAGCCCGGGTACGACCCGAAGCCGGGTATCGGACGCTTCCTGACCAGCTCGCCCTCACTGCTCGGCCAGGCCGCCCTGGGCGCCTCACTGGACGTCTGGGAGCGCGCCGACCTGGCCGACGTGCGGGTGAAGAGCCTGGCGCTGACCGACCTGTTCATCTCCCTGGTCGAGGGCCTGGACGGGGTCGAGGTGGTGACCCCGCGCGAGCACGCCCGGCGGGGCAGCCAGGTCGCGCTGCGGCACGCGGACGGCTACCCGGTGGTGCAGGCGCTGATCGCGCGCGGGGTGATCGGGGACTTCCGCGCACCGGATCTGATGCGCTTCGGCTTCACGCCGCTGTACCTCTCGTACACCGAGGTGTGGGACGCGGCTCGGCAACTGGCCGAGGTGCTGGCGAGCGGCGAGTGGCGGGAGGAGCGCTTCTCCCGCCGGGGCGAGGTGACGTAGCCGGGCACCGGGAGGGCGTTCACCGAGCGGCGCCGGGCCGGCTGGACGGCCGCCGGCCGGATCGCATCAGGCCAGAGCGCCGCCGCCGGACTGACGTACCGTCAGTTCGCCGATGAGCTTCCGGTAGACGTCGAAGGCGGGCTTGGGCGTCCAGTCGTCCCGCAGCAGGCCGAAGTGGTGGAACAGCCCCGGGCCGGCACTGTCCGCGTCCCGGAGGGCGAAGAACGAGTAGCTCCGGACGCCGAGCCGCTCGGCCAGTTCCGCCACCGTCCGGACCACCTGCTCCACCACCTCGGCCTGACGCTCCTCGCTGCGCCCCGGACCGGTGGGCCAGCCGTTCTCGCAGATCCGCAGCGGAACGGCCGGCCCGATCCCGGCCCGGGGCAGCGCGTCCCTCCGGAACCCGGTGACCACCGCCCGCACCGCGTCCGCGAGTTGTCCGTCCGGTACGGGGCGGAAGACGTCCGGGAAGAAGTCCAGCCCGACGTAGTCCAGGGAGCGGTGGAAGCGTTCGTCGGCGAGTTCGCCGAGGTCCGACCAGAACGTGTCGGCCGGGTCGAAGGACGGCACCGCGTTGAAGCCGACCGCGAGCTGCCGGTATCCGAGGGCCAGCGCCTCCTCCTTGGCCGCGACGACGCCCTCGACCAGCGCCCGGCGCACGTTCGGGATGCTGCCGTCGAGGACGGGGAGGTCCAGGTTGGGCTCCTCGCAGATCTGCACGACGGCGAGCCGCGGGCCCTCGGTCCGGACGACCTGCCGGACGTAGTCCGTCCAGCCGTCCAGCTCCCCGCCGCGGACGCCGAACTGCAGCACCAGGTCGAGCTTCCGCCCGTCCGTCGCGTACTGCTCGGGCCGCTCGGGGGTGCGGTGCCCGTCGGACGCGTACGAGCGGTAGGCGCGGACCAGGAACTCCGTTGCGTCGCCCTGGAGTTCGCGCAGAGCAGCGCTGATCCGGGCGGGGTCGTCGGGGCGGACGGGCTCGATCAGTCCGGTCTCGTCGCCGAGCGAGCCGCCGGGGTAGACGCCGAAGGTGAGAGTCATGAGGACACCGTAGCCGACTTTTTTGTGGTCACTGCAAATTTTAAGTGACTCCACGACTGGCGATAGGATTCCGCCATGGGACTTCGCGAACTCAAGAAGCAGCAGACCCGGGAACTCCTCGCCGACACCGCCTTGGTCCTGTTCGCCGAGCGCGGCTTCGAGCAGGTCACGGTGGCCGAGGTGGCCCGGGCCGCCGGGGTCTCGCCCAACACGGTCTTCAACTACTTCCCGACCAAGGAGGACCTGTTCTTCGACCGGCAGGACGAGGTGGTCGCCCACCTGGCCGAGGTGGTCCGGCGGCGGCCGGCCGGCAGCTCCGCCGTGGACGCCGTACGGGCCGACCTGCTGGCGGGCGTCGCCGGTGGGGACCCGACGGTCGGGCTGAATCCCGAGGTGAACGCGTTCTGGCGGATCATCGCGGACAGCCCGGCGCTGCGGGCCCGGCTGCTGGAACTCGGTGAGCGCGCCGAGGCGGCGCTGGCGGCCGTCCTCGCCGAGGAGTCGGGGGCCGATCCGGAGGACCCGTTCCCCGGGATCGTCGCGGGCGCCGTCGCCGGGGCCCACCGGGCGGTGCTCGCCGAGATCCGGCGGGCGATGGTCGCCGGGGAGCCGGCCGGGGCGGTGCGGGAGCGGATCGAGGCGGCGGTGGAACGGGCCTTCGGGCTGCTCGGCACAGGGCTTGCGGGGTACCCGGCGGGGCGTTGAACCGGCGGGCGGTCCGGAGCGTCGGCCGGAAGCACGGGCGGAAACGGCGGAGCCGCCCGGGCCGGTGGGCCCGGGCGGCCCGGGCGGCCCCGGCCGCCGGCCGAACCGTCAGCCGTGGCGGCCGCGACGGCGGGCGGCCAGGACGGCGAGCCCGCCGAGGCCGAGCAGGCCGGCTCCGGCCAGTCCGAAGACCACCGGGGCGTTGCCCGCACCGGTGGGGGGCAGCTCACCGCCGCCACCGGAGTGGTGGCCGGTCGGGTGGTGGCCGGTCGGGTGCTCGGACGGGTGGTGGCCGGTCGGGGCTGGGCCGGCGCTCGACCTGGAGGCGCTGGCCGACGGCGAGGAGGCGCTCGCGCTCGGGGACGTCGGCGCCGGGGACGTCGGGCTCGGCGAGGTCGGGGAGGTCGGGGAAGGGGACGTCGGGCTCGGCGACGGCGAGGTGGGGGTCGGCGTCGGCCCCGGCGTCACCTCGCAGTCCGGCAGGCCCCCGTCGAACGGGTAGCCGTGGATCTCGTAGCCGCCCGTACCGGTGTGGATCAGGTTGCCCGCGAGGAGGACCCGGCCGTTCATGCCCGCCTGGGCGATGGTCATGGTGCTGCCCGGGTTGCCGGCCATGACCGAGCCCTGGAACTGGGCGCTGCCGAGGATCTGCGGCGTGGTCGCAGTCGGGAAGTTGTACATCAGCTTCGAGCGCAGCTCGGTGGTCCGGTCCCCCGCGAGGCCGGTGCCGGTGTAGGTGTTGATGATCGGGCTGTCGCCGAGCATGTTCACCACCACGGTGGCCCCGGCCGGGATGTTCCCGAAGACCAGGCCGATCTGGCCGCCGCTCGGCGAGGCGAGGTTCCGGGAGACGTTGAAGACCTGCTTCGCGCTGACGCCGTCGCCGGTGAAGGTGGCCTGCCTGGAGGAGATGTCGACGCTGCCGGTCGCGGCGGCCCGGCCGACGCAGTCGGAGACCTCCTCGATCCGGGTCCGCACGTCCTGGTACGGCGCGGCCGCGTTCGGGTCCTGGATCGACCGGCCGGTGGGGTCGATGGAGACGGTGCCGGTGACGCCGCCCGCGTGGCGCAGGCTGCCGAAGGCCTGGCCGTGGGAGTCACTGCCGCCGATCAGGATAAAGTTGCCGGTCCTGACGTCGACGCCGCCGCCGGTGATGACGAAGTCGCTGCCGTTGGGCGGCACGACGCGCGAGCCGACGCCGACGACGCCCATGTTGTAGACGCCGCCGCCGTTCTTGTCGACGGTCAGGTTCCCCAGTGCGACGATCTTGCCCTCGGCCTCGGCCGCGCGGCCGGTCACGGTGTAGTCGCCGCCGGTGAAGACGTTGATCGAGGCGTCCCGCCCGGTGAAGTCGCCGTTGTTGGGCGGCGGCCAGGCCGCGGGGCAGTCAGGACCGGTACACGCCCCGAGCGGCGGGGCCAGTGGAGCGGCCGAACCGACCGTCAGCACGGCGACCATCGGCACGGCGGCGACGGCGGCCGCCACGGCGACCCGGACGGCCCGACGGCGCCCGGTGGCGGGCACTCTCCTCACAGCGGTCGTTCTGTGATCCGACGAACCGGTGGCCTGACGCATCGACAATTCCTCCACACGTGGAAAAGGGCAGGTCCGGATGACCTGCCATGTTCCGTAGCATTTGCTGCTTATTCCATAGATCAGGGATATCTAGGAGTAAAACGGACTATTCACGCCTTACAGACCATCAGATCGGATACGAGGGTCCTTCGAACGGCGCAAGGCCCGTGTCGCACCTCCGTGGCCCGGCTCCTTGCCGGGCTTCCTCCGGTGCAGCCCCACGCGGTCCGGTTCCCCGCCCCGCGAGCGGGCGGGCTAGGTTGGACGGCATGACCACCGAGGCCCAGGAGCAGGGCGCACCGCTCGTCGCCGTCGCGTCCGCCGACGCCGTACTGCGGCACCCCGAGGCGGGCGAGCACCTGCTCACCGAGACCGAGCGGGCACGCGCCGCACGCTTCCGGCAGGAGTCCGGACGGACCGACTTCGTCGCCGGACACGTCCTGGTCCGGCTCTGCGCCGCCCGGCTGCTCGGCGTCCCCGCGGCCGGGCTGGTCCTCGCCCAGGAGTGCCCGGACTGCGGCCTGGCCGACCACGGCAGGCCCTACCTGCCCGACCACCCCGGGGTGCGGGTGAGCCTTTCCCACACCCGGGGCGTGGTCGCCGCCGGAGCGGGCCACCGACCCGTCGGCGTGGACGTCGAGCTGGCCGCCCGGGGCGGCTCGCTGGGCGCGGTCGCCCGCCGGGTGCTCGCCCCGGCCGAACTGGCCCTGGTCGAGGCCGCCCCGGAGCCGGACCGGGCGTTCCTGCGGCAGTGGGTGCGCAAGGAGTCGCTGATCAAGATCGGGCGGGCCACCCTGGACACCCTCGGGCGGGTCGACATGTCCGCCCTGCCGCTGGACGTCCCGCCCGGCGCCCCGCTGCGCAGCCGGTTCGGGGACCTCCACCTGCTCGACTGGACCGACCCCGGGCACGGCGCCGCCGTCGCAGCCGTCAGCACCGCCCCTCCGCGGATCGTGGAGCTGGTCCCGGCCGGCTGAGCGGAGCCGGGTGCGGCAGGCCGGCGCGGCAGGCCGGGCAGAGCCGGACACGGCGGGGAGAGCGGGACCGCGTGCGGCGGGCCGGGCAGGGCCCGGCGGGGCACCCGAGCGCGGGCCCGGTGAATAAGCGGTGTTAGCGTGCCTGGTCGTGGGCACGCCGACCGCGCACGCCCGCCGACCCCAGCTGCCCACCGGATCAAAGGGTGCCCCGCCATGGCCAAGTTCCTGCTGAGCCTGCACGTCCTCGCGTCGGTCCTGTTCATAGGCCCGGTCGCGGTGGCCGTCAGCATGTTCCCGCGCCGGGCGAAGGCCGCCCTGGCCGGCGGACCGGACCAGGCCTCGGACGCGGGCGTGCTGCGCACCCTGCACCGGATCACCCAGGTCTACGCGCTGCTCGGCGTCGCGGTGCCGGTGCTGGGCATCGGCCTCGCCCAGGTGATGGACGTGCTCGGCCAGTCCTGGCTGATCGCCTCGATGGTGATCACCGCCGTCGCCGCGCTCTCGCTGCTGCTCTTCGTCCTGCCCGGCCAGCAGGCCGCCGTGGACGCGCTCGCCCTCGCCCCGGAGGACGAGCAGCGCGCCAAGGCCGTCGGCGGCCTGCGGCTGCTGCCGATGACCGCCGGGGTGTTCAACCTGCTGTGGGCCGTGGTCGTGGTGCTGATGGTCGTCCGCCCGGGCTCGTCCACCGGCGTCTGAGGACCGCGCGGTCCGACCGCGCCCGAACGCCCGCGCCCGGTCGGCACCGCCCGACACCCGCGCTCGACGCCCGTGCCTGATCGGCACCGCCCCCTCCCGCAGGCCGGACCGTTCGAGTACCGTCCTCGATCATGACGATCATGGCGGGCATGGGAAGCCCGACGGGGACCGGCGTCGGCCCGCTGCTGCTCGGCTGGCGGGAACGGCGACAGCTCAGCCAGCAGCACCTGGCGCTGCGCGCGGACTGCTCGGCCCGGCACCTCAGCTTCGTCGAGAACGGCCGCTCCCACCCAAGCCGGGAACTGGTGCTGCGGCTGGTCGAACAGCTGGACGTCCCGGTGCGCGAGCGCAACACCCTGCTACTCGCGGCCGGATACGCCCCGCACTACCCCGAGACGCCGTTGGACGACCCGTCGATGGACCCGCTGCGCGGCGGCATCGAGCGGCTGCTCGCCGTCCACGACCCGTATCCGGCGCTGGTCGTGGACGGGGACTTCCGGGTCCTGGCGGCCAACCGCGCGCTCGTCCTGCTGCTGGACGGTGTCGCTCCACACCTGCTGCGGCCGCCGTCCAACGCCGTCCGGATCGCCCTCCACCCCGACGGGCTGGCGCCGAGGATCGTCAACCACCGGCAGTGGCGCGGGCACCTGCTGGAACGGCTGGACCAGCAACTGGAGCGGGTCGGCACCGAACAGCTGCGGCGGCTGCGCGAGGAGGTCGGCGGCTACCCCGAGCCGGCCGGGGCACCGGCGGAGGACCCCGCGGAAACCGGACGTCCGGTCGCGCTGCCGCTGAGGCTCCGCCACGACGGGCGGGTGCTGTCCTTCCTCTCCACGGTCACGACCTTCGGCACACCGCTGGACGTCACCGTCTCCGAGCTGGCCCTGGAGACCTTCCTGCCGGCCGACGCCGGGACGGACCGCTTCCTGCGGTCCGCGGTGGGCCCGGACCGCTGACGGCCGCCGTCCGGCCCGGGCCTGCCCCGGGCCGCTCCGGGCCTGCCCCGGGTCGGACGGCGGCGCGCTCACGGGCGGCGCGGCCGGTGCAGCAGCACGCCCGCCCGCTTCACCGCGCGGGCGGTGATCGTGGTCTCGGCGCGAGTCACCCCGAGCGGGCCGAGGGTGTCGGTGAGGAAGCGGTAGAGGCCGCCGTGGTCCGGACAGAACAGCGTGGCCAGCAGGTTGGTCGGGCCGCTGGTGGCGAACACGCCGTGCACCTGGGGGTGGCGGGCCAGTTCGGCGCCGACCTCGGCGAGCCGGCCGGGCGGCACGTCCAGCCAGAGGTTGGCGTCCACGGCCATGCCGAGCAGCCGGGGGTCCACGGTCGCGTGGGTGCGCAGCAGCCCCAGCCGGTCCAGCCGGTGCAGGCGCCTGCGGACGGTCGACTCGGGTGCGTCGACCACCCCGGCCAGCACGGCGTGGGACTGCCGGGCGTCCTCGCCCAGGCGTTCCAGCAGGGCGCGGTCGAGGTCGTCCAGCGGCGGGGGCGTGGCGGGGCGCGGCACCTGGGGCCGGGCGAGGGCGGCGGCCTCCCGGTCGGTCAGCCAGCCGGCCTGCCACTGGCCGGCGTCGGCGAAGGCGTGCAGCACGGCGTGGGTGGTGGTCTCGGCGACGGCACCGGTCGCGGGCAGCTGGCCGTAGAGCAGGCGGTCGCGGCCACCGGCGTCGCTCATCATCACGGCGCCGACCTCGTGCCCGCCCAGCATCACGTCGACGAAGGGGACGTCGGAGCGGTCGGCCAGCGCCTGGGCGATGGCGTCCACCCGGCCGCGCAGCACCCGGACCCGCAGCAGCAGGGCGCCGACGGCGGCGTCCTCGACCTCGGGCATCCGGACCACCCGCAGCACCCCGGCCCGGCGCATCCGGCCGAGCCGCCGGGTGACCGTCCGGGCGGAGACCCCCAGCACCTCGGCGATCCGGCCGGGCTCGGCCCGTCCGTCCACCTGGAGCGCGCAGACCAGACGGCGGTCGAGCGGGTCCAGCACGCTGTCCGGATCGGTCGTGTCGAGGTCCATGGGTGTCTGATCTCCGTCGTTTCCAGCCGACCGAGCGTCCTGTTCGGCAGCCCCGACGGTACTCCTTGTCCTGTTCGGCCGGAACGGACCGGCCGGGGCGGGATCGATCGAGTCGAGGAGCACGACATGGCGGGGCACGACGCGGCGGGGTACGGCGTGGCGGGGCACGACGCGGACCTGTGGACGCTGGCGGAGGGTGTGGAGGCGGCGGTGCGCGAGGTCGGCGCCGAGCTCGCGGCCGGACGGCCGACCGAGCCGACCCCCGAGCGGACGGCCGAGGAGGCGCTGGCGCGGTTCGCGGAGCTGGACGACCCGGCCGCCGCCGCGCTGCGTGAGCGGCTGGGCTCGCTGCGCCCGCAGGCCGGGTGGGTGCCGGAGGAACTGGACGGCTCGGTGCCCACCGAGGGCGAGTGGTGGGTCTGCGACGCGACCGACGGCGCGGTGCAGTACCTGCTCGGGCAGCCGCACTGGGCGGTGACGGCGACGCTGGTGCGCGACGGCGCGGCGGTGCTGGCCGTGGTGCACGCCCCGGAGCTGTTCGGTGCGGGCCGGACCTACCGGGCGGTGCTGGGCGGTGGGGCGCAGCTGGACGGTCGGCCGATCGCGCCGCTGGAGCGCGAGTTGGCGGCCACCGTGGCCGCGACCAGCCAGCCGCCGCTGGTGGCCGCCGACCCGGTGGCGGTGGGCCGGGCCGGCGAGTCGCTGTCCGCGATGGTCGGCGCGGTGCTGGCGGTGCGCAACCTCGGCCCGACCGCCCTCCAGGTGGCCCAGGTCGGCTCCGGGCACCTGGCGTTGTTCTGGCAGTACGGGCGGGACGCGGGCAACCTGCTGCCCGGCGCGCTGATCGCGAGCGAGGCGGGTGCGGCGGTGACGGACGCCGCCGGGGCGGCCTGGACGGCCGCCTCGGACAGCTTCCTGGTGGCCGCGCCCGGCCTGCACGCGGACGCGGTGGGCGTGCTGCGGGCGGTCAGGTGAGGTGGAAGAGGGCGGCCGCGTTGTCGTGGCAGACCGCCCGCAGCCACTCCTCCCCCAGCCCCAGCCCGGCCAGCGCCTCCAGCTGGTGGAGGTACCGGTACGGGATGTTCGGGAAGTCGCTGCCCAGCAGGACGCGGTCGCGCAGCCCTTGCAGGCGCGGCAGTTCGTCGCGCGGGAACGGGGCGTCGGCCTCGGCGAAGTCGGTGAACGCCATGGTGGTGTCCAGCCGGACGGACGGGTGCCGCTCGGCCAGGTCGAGGAAGTCGCGGTACTCGGACATGCCGAGGTGGGCGACCACCAGGACCAGGTCGGGGTGCCGGTCCAGCACCGCGCCGATCGGCCCCGGGCCGGTGAACTTGCCGGGCACCGGCCCCGATCCGCAGTGGGTGACCACCGGGGTGCCGGTCTCGGCGAGCAGGCTCCAGACCTCGTCCAGCCGGGCGTCCGCCGGGTCGTAGCCGCCGACCTGGAGGTGGGCCTTGAACACCCGGGCGCCGTCCTCGATCGCCCGCGCCACGTAGCCGGCCGCCCCGGGTTCGGGGAAGAAGGTCGCGGTGTGCAGGCAGTCCGGGGTGCGGGCGGCGAAGTCGGCGGCCCAGGCGTTCAGCCAGCTCGCCATGCCCGGCTTGTGCGGGTAGAGCATGGACGTGAACGCCCGGACGCCGAACTCCCGCAGCCGCTGGACGCGCTGCTCCTCGGCCTCGCGGTAGGTGATCGGCCAGGGGCGGTTCACCAGCGGGCCGGCCGCGTCGAAGTACGCCCAGACCTTGTCGAGGACGTTCTTCGGCATGAAGTGGGTGTGCACGTCGACCAGCCCGGGCAGTCCGAGCGACCGCCAGAACTCCCTCACCGCCGTTGCCTCTTCGGCACTCATGCCCCCACCTCGCCGCGCTCGGCAGGGGCATTCGCCCACACGCACCTCCTGGTGATTCGCTCGCTCATGCGGGCACCGGGCGGGCGCGGTCGACGATCTCCCCGGTGTCGACGCCGGCCGGCAGGGTGCCGAAGGCGGCGCCGTGGTCGCCGCCGAGCCGGCTGGCGCAGAAGGCGTCGGCCACCGCCGGGCTGCCGTACCGGACCAGCAGCGACCCCTGGAAGGCCAGCGCCATCGATTCGACCAGCCGGCGGGTGCGGTACTCCAGGTCGGTCAGGTCGCTGAGCTGCTTGCGCAGTTCGGCGACGGCGGCGTCCAGCCGGCGGTCCGCTCCGGCGGCCGCGTCGAGTTCGCCGAGGAAGGCCTCGACCGTCTCCGGGCGCTTGGCCATGGCACGCAGGGCGTCCAGCGCGGCGACGTTGCCCGAGCCCTCCCAGATCGACACCAGCGGCGCCTCCCGGTAGAGCCGGGGCATCCCGGACTCCTCGACGTAGCCGTTGCCGCCCAGGCACTCCAGCGCCTCGGCGGAGTGCGCCGGACCGCGCTTGCACACCCAGTACTTGGCCACCGCCAGGCCCAACCGCCGTACCAGCGCCTCGGTTTCGTCCCCGGCGAGCGAGAGGTCGGTGGCCTGCGCGAGCCGCATCGCGACGGCGGTGGCCGCCTCGGACTCCACCACCAGGTCGGCCAGCACGTTGCGCATCAGCGGCTGGTCGGCCAGCGCCTTGCCGAACGCCCGCCGGTGCAGGGCGTGGTGGACGGCCCTGGTGGTGCCGTAGCGCATGCCGGAGGCGGCGCCGATGGTGCAGTCCAGGCGGGTCATGTTGACCATCTCGATGATGGTCGGCACACCCCGCCCCTCCTCGCCGACCAGCCAGCCGACCGCGCCGTCGTACTCCAGTTCGGCAGAGGCGTTGGACTTGTTGCCGAGCTTGTCCTTGAGCCGCATCAGGTGCAGCCGGTTGCGGCTGCCGTCGGGGAGGATGCGCGGCAGCACGAAGCAGCTGAGGCCACCGGGGGCCTGGGCGAGGGTCAGGAAGAGGTCGGACATCGGCGCCGAGGTGAACCACTTGTGCCCGGTGAGCCGGTAGGTGCCGTCGGCGTGCGGGGCGGCCGTGGTGGTGTTGGTGCGGACGTCCGAGCCGCCCTGCTTCTCGGTCATCGACATGCCGGCGATCAGCCCGCGCTTGGCGCGCGGCTCGCGCAGCCCGAAGTCGTACTCGGTGGCGGCCAGCAGCGGCTCCAACTCGGCCGCCAGGGTGGGGTTCTGGCGCAGGGCGGGGACGGCGGCGTAGGTCATCGAGACCGGACAGGTGTGGCCGGCCTCGACCTGGCCCCAGACGAAGAACTTGGCGGCGCGGGCCGAGTGGGCGCTGGGCCGCTCGTCCCGCCAGGGCGCGGCGTGCAGGCCGTACGAGACGGCGGTGCGCATCAGCTCGTGCCAGTAGGGGTGGAACTCGACCTCGTCGATCCGGTGGCCGAAGCGGTCGTGGGTGCGCAGCACCGGCGGGTTCTCGTTGGCCAGCCGGCCCCACTCGGCGGCCTGCTCGGAGCCCGCCAGGCGGCCGAGTTCGCGCAGTTCGGGCTCGGCCCAGCCGGCGCCGGCCCGGTGCAGGGCGGCGAGCAGGGTCGGGTCGGCGGCGGTGTCGTGGCCGTACGGCAGGGGCACCTGGTTGGTGACCTCATGCGTCGCTGTCATCGCGTCCTCCCAGGGCACGCAGGGTGAAGGAGACCAGCGCGGGGACCACCGCGGTGGTGGTGTCGCTGTGCTCGGAGTCGGAGTCGGACTTGGACCCGGACACGGCCCGGGGGCCGGAGCTGGGTGCGGGTTCGGGTCTGGGCTCGGGTTCGGGCTCGGCCGCGAGTGGGCCGGCCAGGGCCTCGCCGACCGCGCCGACCAGAGCGGCGGCGGTCAGCACCGGATCCTGCTCGGGGAGTTCGCCGGCCGCCACGGCGGCGGCGATCTCGGTGGCGATCACGTCCCGGAACGCCCGCCGGAAGACCAGGCGCTCGCCGTCCACCACCGCGTCGGCGGGCTCGACCAGCAGCGCGTAGGCCAGCCGGGGGGCGCGCAGGGCGCGGGCGGCGAAGGTCTCGACCACGGCGGCGATCCGCTGCTGCGGGGCGTCCCGGCGGGCGACGGCGGCGTTCACGGCAGCGATCTCACGGGTGACCACCCGGCGGAACAGCTCCACCGAGAGCTCGGCCTTGTTGGCGAAGTGCTGGTAGAGGCTGCCGGTGGCGATCCCGGCACGGTCCGCCACGGCGGCCATGGTGCAGCCGCCGTAACCGCGCTCGGCGAGCAGGCCGACCGCCGACTGCAGTACCGCCTCGCGCTGGGCGTCCAGGCGGGCCTGGACGGCGGGGGTGCGTCGATAGGCCATAGAAGCATTGAAGCACTGATTCAGCGCTTCGGGGAGGGGGCGGCGAGGCCGACCGGGGCACAGGGCCGGGCAGGACGGAAGGAGGCCGCCCCCGGGCGGGGGCGGCCTCCTGGTGCTGCGGGACTGCTACCGGCGGCTACAGCGGGCGGCGCTCCTGCTCCAGCCGCTGGCCCTCGATGTCGAGCGGGCCGAACGGCGCCCCCACCTGCGGCGACTTGACGAGCGAGCGGGCGTCGGCCTGGTCGCCCAGACCGGCCCACTCCAGCACCTTTGCGGTGGCCTCCGCCGACTGCCCGGCCGGCAGCTTGCCGATGTTGGAGCCGTGGTTGCCGCCCGGCACGACGTAGACGTAGCTGTCGTCACTGCCCCAGCCGAGGTGGAACGGCTTGGCGCCCCACGGATCGTTGCCGCCGTAGACGAACATGATCCGCTCGCCCTCGCGCTTCACCCAGCGGTCGATGTCGGGCATCGCGTACGGGTTGAAGACGGTCGGGATCTCCTTCGGCACGTAGGAGCGGGCCGAGTAGAGCTCCTTGTAGTCGTAGTGCAGCTGGTCCTTCAGGTACGAGACGTCGAAGAACGGCGCGCCCAGCTCGGTCGCGGCCTGGTAGTAGTACGCGGTGTACTTCGCCAGCGACTGGTCGCTGTTGCCGCTGATGCCCGACTGCGCGTCGTACCAGGCGTACAGCTCGTCGTCGGTCGCGGTGGCGGCCACCGGGACCTTGGCGCAGTCCGACTCCAGGCTGTACTGCCAGAACGCCCAGACCACGTCGAGCACGCCGGCCTCGTAGGCACGGTCCGGGCTGCCGAGGGTGTTGAAGGTGGAGCCCGCGGCCTTGTTGTCGGCGATGTAGCGCGGCTCCAGGCGGTCGCGGCGCACCAGCAGTTCGCGCTGGGCGGCGTTCAGCTTGGCGCGGCACTCGGGGGTGCCGACGTTGCGGAAGAAGTCGGTGTAGGCCGAGTAGTCCTTGACGTCGGTGTTGTTCGGCGCCACGTAGGCGATCGTGCCCGCCACGTCGTCCGGGTAGAACCGGCGGTAGTAGGTCGAGGACATGCCGCCCTTGCTGGCGCCGGTGGAGAGCCACTCCTGCTGGTAGATCCGCTTGAGCGCGGTCACCAGCCTGTGCGAGTCGGCGGCCTGCTGGCGGATGCCCGCCTTGGACCAGTCGGCCGGCTCGGGGCGGGAGGGGGTGAAGAAGCGGTACTCGATGGAGACCTGGTTGCCGTCGACCAGCCGGGTCGGCTCGGTACGGGACGGGGTGGTGCCCAGCGTGTAGCCGTTGGTGTAGAAGACGGTCGGGCGGTCGTAGCCGCGGTGCAGCACGCTGAAGCGCTGCTGGAAGGTGCCCAGCCAGGGGCGGAAGTGGTCGATCGGCTGGGTGTAGGTGGCCAGGAAGTAGCGGTGGCCGGTGGTGGTGGGCTGCTCCTCGGTGATGGTCACCCCGGGAATCGCCGCCAGTCGGTCCTTGATGTCGGCGTTCGGGTCGTCGGCGGGGCTGCGGCCGTGCGCGGCCGCGGCCGCCTCGCTCCCCTGGCCTGCGGCCGCGGCCGGGGTGGCCAGGCCGGTGATCGCGAACATCGGTATCAGCAGGACGGAAACCAGCAGCCTCTTCAGCTTTGTGGTCATCAACTCTCCATCTGGTCAACGGACATGACAGCTGCCTCGTCGGCATCACTCTGCGGTGCGGGTGGTGCGGCGGCCGTCCGGGGACGGCCGAATGGGCCACCCGCCTGGCGGCGGGTGGCCCATCGGGGGAAGGTGCTGGTCAGTGGGTTGCCCCGGGCTCCGTCGGCTGCTCGGGCGGCCGCCCGCTGAAGGGGTGCGTGCGGGCGGGCCCGTCGGTGGGTCGGGGTCGGTCGGGATGGTCGGGTCGGTCAGGGCGGGCGCGGGCGGGGCCGGACCGGGCCGGGCCGGGCCGGATCGGTCGTGCCGTCCCGACGGGCTCGGATGTCGGCCCCCTTACGGGCGGGGCAGGGTGCAGCCCGAGAGGGTGAGGTCGAGGCGGTTCCCGGGGCCGAAGCAGGCGGGGATGCCGTACGTCTCCTGGGCGTAGCCGATGCCCTGGTGGACCGTGACCGCGCCGTTCTCGTCGACCTCGCACGGGTTGTCGAGGGTGCAGGACTCGCCGTTCTCGTTGATCGTGTTGTTCACCGCGACGAGCTGACCGGTCGAGGTGTCGACCACCGGCGAGCCGGAGGTGCCGCCGATGACGTTGCAGCCGGAGGTGTAGCGGACCGAGTCCTTGAAGGTCCAGTCGGCCTCGTTCAGCTGGTAGGCGAAGCCGTCGATCGAGCAGGAGTAGACCTTCTTCCAGTAGCCGGAGACGACCCGGATGTCCGCACCCTGGGTGGGGTGGGTGTCGGCGATGGTCAGCGGCGAGATCCCGTACTTCGACTTGATCGAGGCGTAGTTGGTGTTCAGCTGGTAGATCGACACGTCGGTGTCGGTCATGGCGCCGTAGACCACCTTGGTCGCCCTCAGGGTCGCGAGGCGGCCGCCGGCGGCACTGAGCAGGGTGAAGGTCCGGCTGGAGGACTGGTTGAGCACCACTTCGCCGGGGCCGGGCATGCCGGATTCCAGGCAGTGGCCGTTGGAGAGCACCAGGGCCGGGTCGGTCGCGGCCGAGTTCGGCATCCGCACCAGCGAACCGGAGCAGTTGCTGAGCGCGACCGTCCCGGCGAAGTTGACGGTGACGGCCTTGGCCGCCGCGGCGGAGGCCTGAGCCGGGGCGGCGGCCGGGGAGGAGGCCTGGGCCGGGGCGACGCCGACGAGGGCGGTGGTGCCGGCGGCCAGGAGCGTAGCGAGCATGCCTATGAGCGGCTTCTTCATGAGAGACCTCTCGGTGTGGGGGTCCCCCAAAGCTGTCGCGGACATGACTTACTGTCAAGAGTCAAAACCAGACCAAGAGACCATCCCCGATCGAGCGGACCGAGAAGCCCGTCAACGACTCGGGGCGCTCAACGCCCCCTGCCAATGGCGCCGACCGAGGCTGATCAGACGTAGCTGCAGCCGGGCGGTGGCCGCGATCCGCTGCTCGCGGTCGGGGTCCGCCTCCTGGGCCTCCAGGAAGGCGGAGGCTGTCGACACCATGTGGTCCACGTACAACTCGGCGAGCATCCGCAGGTCCTGCTCGCTCCAGCCCCGCGAGACCGGCTGGAGCGCCAGGGCGGAGCCGACCTCGGCGGCGAAGCGGCCCAGCTCGGCGTCGATCGCCTCGCGGACCTGCCGGACCCCGCCGTGTCGCTCGCGTGCCAGGAAGCGCACGTGCGGCCGGTGCTCGCGGACGTGTTGCCGGATCACCTCCACCGCACGGTCGATCAGCTCCTCGGCGCCACCGGACTCGGTGAGCACCGAGCGGATCATGACGTGCAGGCTGGCCAGCGACTCCTCGACCAGCGCGACGCCGAGCGCAGCCAGGTCGGGGAAGTGCCGGTAGAAGGCCGCCGGGGACAGCCCGGCCTCCCGGGTGACCTCGCGGACTCCCAGGCTTGCGAGGTTCTGATCGGCCAGCAGGTGCAGCCCCGCATCCATCAGGGCCCGTCGACTCTGCTGCTTCTGGGCCTGTCGGGCCCCCATGGCGTGACTCACGCCATTCAGTAAACAGTCGTTTGCCGAACTTGGCCAGCCGGGCGTACAGTGGGACTCGAAGTCAGTGAACACTTGTCAACCGAAATCGGCGCAGCAGCAGCCGCAGCTGAAGGAGCCAGCCGTGATCCTGTTCTCCGCACTGGTCGCCATGGGAGTCCTGATCGGCACCGCCGCCCACCTCCCCCTCCCGGTGTTCCTCGCCGCCTCCGCCGCCATCACCGCATGGCTGCTCGCCTTCGGCGCCCGCGAGGGCATCGCCCGCCTGCGGCACCGCTGACCCGGGCCGCCGACCCGTCCACTCCTCCTGAGAGGACCACCACCGCCATGAGCACCACAGCCGACCGCGCCATCACCGACCGCGCCGTCACTGAGCCCGGCGGCACCGACCGCCGGCACACCACCGAGGCCGACAACCTGGCCATCGCCTCCTTCCTCCTCGGCCTCCCGGGCCTGCTGCTCTTCAACATCGTCCTGGGACCGATCGCCATCACCCTGGCCACGCTGGCCCTGGTCCGCGGCACCAGCCGCCGCGGCCGCGCCTTCCTCGGGCTGGCCCTCGGCATCGCCTCGCTGGCCATCCTCGCCGTCACCACCGCCACCTCCCACGGTGTGCTCATCGATGTCGGCTCCTGATCCGAACTCAGCTCCCCTAAGCGCCCCTGGCCCCGCGTGACTCCCCGACTCCGCGAGGCTCCCCGATCCCCGCATCGAACAACTGATCACGTCAACCGGGCCCACGATCCCCGCCCGCCACGTAGGGTGGCCACATCGGCCGGGTGAACCCAGGGGGCAGGAGTGAGTACCGAGATCCGCAGCGACGCACAGTCGACGCCCAGCGGGACGGGCGGGGGCGGGCGGCTGCTCGCGGTGAGCGATCTGCACATCTCCTACCAGGAGAACCGCGACCTGGTGGAGAAGCTCCAGCCCACCCATCCGGACGACTGGCTGCTCGTCGCCGGGGACGTCGCCGAGCTCACCACCAGCATCGAGTGGGCGCTCGGCCTGCTCGCCCAACGCTTCGCCCGCGTGGTGTGGGCGCCCGGCAACCACGAGCTGTGGACCCACCCCGAGGACCCGGTCCAGCTCCGCGGCGTGGCCCGGTACGACCACCTGGTGGAGCTGTGCCGCGCCCTCGGCGTCGTCACTCCCGAGGACCCGTACCCGCTCTGGCAGGGCGCCGGCGGACCGGTCCGGATCGCACCGCTCTTCCTCCTGTACGACTACTCCTTCCGTGCACCGGGCACGACCACCAAGGAGGAGTCTCTGGCGGTCGCCTACGAGAGCGGGATCGTGTGCGCGGACGAGCGGATGCTCCACCCGGACCCGTTCCCGGACCTCGACTCCTGGTGCCGCGAGCGCGTCCGGCTGACCGAGCAGCGGCTCGCGGCCTGCGACCCGGACGTCCCGCTGGTCCTGGTCAACCACTACCCGCTGGTCCGCCACCCCACCGAGGTCCTCTGGTACCCCGAGTTCGCCCAGTGGTGCGGCACCGAGCTGACCGCCGACTGGCACCGCCGCTTCAACACCGCCGCGATGATCTACGGCCACCTGCACATCCCGCGCAAGACCAGCTACGACGGCGTCCCGTTCGAAGAGGTCTCGCTCGGCTACCCGCGCGAGTGGCGCAAGCGCGGTCTGCCGGACCCGCTCCTGCGGGAGGTGTTCCCGCAGGCCGTGAGGTCCTGAACGAAGGGGCTTCGGGGGCTCCAGGTCTCTCCTTACTCTTCTTCTTCCTCCGCCTCGTCCGACGAGTCCTCCGGATCCTCCGAGTCCCTCGGACCCTCCTGTCCCGGCCCACCTCCCCCTCCTCCTAGTCCGCCGCGATCGCCCGCAGGACGTCCAGCCGCGCCGCCCGGCCCGCCGGGCGGAGCCCGGCCACCGCGCCCGCCAGCAGTCCGGCCAGCAGGACCACGGCCAGTTGCTCGGGCGGTATCGCGAACGATCCCGTCCCGGCGCTGTCCGAGGCCTTCACCAGCGCCCAGCCGAGGAAGGCGCCGAGCCCCAGCCCGCCGACCGTCCCGAAGGCCGCCACCAGCACCGACTCCCAGCGGACCATCCCACGCAGCTGCGCCCTGGTCTGGCCGACCGCTCGCAGCAGCCCGAGTTCCCTGGTCCGCTCGTGCACCGCCAGCGTCAGCGTGTTGGCGATGCCCAGCAGCGCGATCAGCACCGCGAGTGCCAGCAGGGCGTAGACCACCGAGAGCATCATGTCGACGCCGGAGGCCGCGCTCTTCGCGTACTCGGCCCGGGCCTGCACCTGGGGACTGCCGAAGGGGACCAGCGCCTTGGTCACCGCCGCCTTGCCGACGCCCAGCGGGACGCCGCCGCGCAGCCCGACCGCGACCATGGTGTCCGCGTCCTGCACCCGGTGCGGGGCCCAGGCCTGCCTGGTTATCAGGTAGTCCCCGGCCAGACCGCCGCCCTCGTACAGCGCGCGGATGGTGAACGGCCCGCCGACGCCGTCGGTGAAGCCCACGGTGACGGTCTGTCCCAGCTTCCAGCCGTTCTGCCGTGCCTCGCTACGGGAGACCGCGAGACCGTCCGTGCCGAGCGAGGCCAGCGAGCCGTCGATCCGGCCGAGGTCGACGATCCCGGACAGCCGGGCCGGGTCGGTGACGTCCAGCGTGCGGCCGTGCCCGTCGATCCGGGCGACGCCCCGGCCGAGCCCCACCGTCTGCCGCACCTCGGGCAGGGCCGCAAGGGCGTCCGCCGCCTTGGGGCTGATCCCGCTGCCGCCCGCTCCGAACGAGGCGGTGGTGACGGCCAGATCACCCGCGAAGGACTTGCTCACCGTGTCGTCCAGCGTCGCCTTGACCGACGCACCGAAGACGGTGAACAGGGTGACCACCGCGACGCCGATCATCAGCGCGCTCGCCGTGGCCGCCGTCCGGCGGGGGTTGCGGGCCGCGTTGCGCTGGGCCAGTACGCCGGAGACCCCGCGCAGTCCGGGCAGCGGCGCGCCCAGCGTGCGGACCGCCAGGGCCGCGGCGACGGGGCCGAGCACCACCGTGCCGGCCAGCACCGCCAGCGCCCCGCCCGCCGTCAGCAGGACCGACGGACCGTCGGTGGCTCCGAGGACGGCCACCGGCGCTCCCCCGGCCAGTAGCACTCATCGGATCACCTCGGCGATCGCCAGCACCAGCAACAGCCAGGCCAGCAGACCGAGTTCCTCCTGCCAGACGAGCTTCGACCGTGGCGCGCGCTGCCAGCCGTCCGGCAGGACGAAGGTGACCAGCACGGGCACCAGGTACACCCCGCCGACCCCCGCCCAGGCCGCCCGGCGGTGCCCGCGGCCGATCGCCGAGCAACAGGCGATCACCCAGCGCGAACACCGGTCCGTCCGGGTACCCGGCGGCCAGGTACACGGCGGTGACCACCGACGTCCCCGCCACCACCGCGACCGGCCAGCGCCCGCGCAGCACCAGCAGGGCCGGGCCGATCAGCAGCAGCAGGTAGCCGAAGGCGTCCAGCGGGACCCGTTCGCCCTGGTGCCGCGCGGCGAAGCCCGAGCCGACCACCTGGACCAGCGCGACCACCGCCGCCAGCCCCACCGGCAGGCCCGCCCTGGCGGCGCGCACCCACGGCGGGCGCCACGGCTCGGGCGGCTCGGGCGGCTCGGGCGGCTCTGGTGGCCCGCCCGGCGACGGCTCCGGGGGCTGTGACGTGGGCGGCATCATGCCCGGAAGGCTAGACCCGCGCCCCACCGCCGCACGTCCTCCGCCAGTGGCGTTCGGGCGTACTCCCGCTGGAGTACGCCCGAACCGGAGGACAGCACGGGAGGGCTCAGCCCTCAGCCCCGGCGCCGGCGGCCTGAGCCCGCTCCTCCGCCTGCGCCCGCTCCTGCGCCTGCTCGGAGGTCGCCGACGGCTCCGGCCGCGCCAGCGTCACCGCCAGCTCCCCGTCACTGACGTCCGCGATCAACGTGTCCCCCTCCCGCACGGTGCCGTCCAGCAGCAGGTTGGAGATCCGGTTGTCCAGCTCGGACTGGATCGTCCGGCGCAGCGGCCGGGCCCCGAACTCCGGCTGGTAACCGCGGTTGACCAGGTACTCCTTGGCCGCCTCGGTGACGTCCAGCTGCACGCCCTGCGCCCGCAGCCGCCGCCGGCTGCGCTCCAGCAGCAGGTCGACCACGGAGACCAGGTCCTTGCGGGTGAGCGCGTGGAAGACGATCACCTCGTCGATCCGGTTGAGGAACTCCGGCCGGAACTGCCGGCGCAGGTCCCGCATCAGGTCGTCCCGGATCTGGTCGACGTCCCCGGAGTGGTCCAGGATCCGCTGCGACCCGATGTTGCTGGTCATGATCACCACGGTGTTGCGGAAGTCGACCGTACGCCCCTGGGAGTCGGTCAGCCGCCCGTCGTCCAACACCTGGAGCAGCAGGTTGAAGACGTCCGGGTGCGCCTTCTCCACCTCGTCGAAGAGCAACACGCTGTACGGCTTGCGGCGCACCGCCTCGGTCAGCTGCCCGGCCTCCTCGTAGCCGACGTACCCGGGCGGTGAGCCGACCAGCCGGGAGACGGTGTGCTTCTCCTGGAACTCGCTCATGTCGAAGCGGATCATCCGGTCCGGGTCGCCGAACAGCAGCGCGGCCAGCGCCTTGGCCAGCTCGGTCTTGCCGACGCCGGTCGGCCCGAGGAAGAGGAAGGAGCCGGTCGGCCGCTCCGGGTCGCCCATCCCGGCCCGGCCGCGGCGCACCGCCTGGGCGACGGCGGTGACCGCCTCGTCCTGGCCGATCACCTTCTCGTGCAGGTGCTCCTCCAGCTTGAGCAGCCGTTCCTTCTCGGTCGCGTTCAGCTCCGCGACCGGGATGCCCGTCCGGGAGGACAGCACCTGCGCGATGTCGTCGGCCGTGACGTCGACGACCTCCTCGCGGGACTCGGCGATCGCCGCCAGCTCGTCCTCGGTCTGCCGCAGCTCGGTCTTCAGGTTGGCGGCCCGGACGAACTCCTCGTCCGCCACGGCCTCGTCCAACTCCCGCTTCAGCTTGGTGATCCGGTCCTGCACCGAGGTCGCCGCCGTGGAGCCGGTCAGGCTGCGCAGCCGAACCCGGGCACCGGCCTGGTCCAGCAGGTCGATCGCCTTGTCGGGCAGGAAGCGGTCGCTGACGTACCGGTCGGAGAGCGTCGCCGCCGCGTCCAGGGCCTCGTCGCTGAACCGCACCTGGTGGTGCGCCTCGTAGGCGTCGCGGAGCCCCTGGAGGATCTCGATCGTCTCCTCGACGCTCGGCTCCGGCACCAGCACCGGCTGGAAGCGGCGCTCCAGCGCTGCGTCCTTCTCCACGTGCTTGCGGTACTCGTCCAGCGTGGTGGCGCCGACCACGCTCAACTCGCCGCGCGCCAGGGCGGGTTTGAGGATGTTGCCGGCGTCCATCGAGCCCTCGCCGCCACCGCCCGCACCCACCACGGTGTGCAGCTCGTCCAGGAAGAGGATCACGCTCTTCTCGGCCGCCGTGACCTCGTCGATCACGCTCTTCAGCCGCTCCTCGAACTCGCCCCGGTACTTGGAGCCGGCCACCAGCGCGGTCAGGTCGAGGGCGACCACCCGCTTGTCCTTGAGGCTCTGCGGGACGTCCCCGGAGACGATCCGCTGCGCCAGGCCCTCGACGATCGCGGTCTTGCCGACGCCAGGCTCGCCGATCAGCACCGGGTTGTTCTTGGTCCGACGGGAGAGGATCTCGACGGTCTGCTCGATCTCCTCGGCCCGTCCGACCACCGGGTCCAGTCGGCCCGAGCGCGCGGCCTCGGTGAGGTCCTGCCCGTACTCGTCCAGCGTCGGCGTCTCGCTCGGCCGCGCGCCCGCACCGCCGCGCTCACCGCCGGTGCCGCGCTCCTCCAGCACCGACTTCAGCGTCTCCTGCGAGGGCGCGGCGTTGCGCAGCGCCGTTCCCGCGCCGGAACGTTCCTGCTCCAGCAGCGCGCCGAGGATGTGCTCCGGGCCGATGTACGAGGCGCCGGCCGCCTGTGAACGGGCGTGCGCCGCGAGCAGCGCACGCTTGGCCGAGGGGGTGAGCGCGGGCCGGCCGTCCAGCGAGGACGGGCTCCCGAACGGCAGCGCGTTCTCCAGGTCGTCGGACAAGCGGTCCGGGTCGATGCCCGCCCGCTCCAGCATTCGCCGCGAGGGCTCCACCCGGGTGGCCGCCCAGGCCAGGTGCGCGGTGTCGAGGTCACTGCTCCCGTCCTCGGACGCGCGCCGCGCGGCGAGCGCCAGCAACTCCTGGGAGGACTCGCTGAGCAACCGCCCGATCGGCACCCGCTGCACGGCGGGCGGGGAGGCCGGCGGACTCATCCCGAAGAACCGGCTGAGCAGGTCGGAGAACGGGTCGCTCGATCCGAACGGGGGCATGGTCACGGCACTTCACCTCTCCCAAGCGGTGTGCAGCCACACAAACACAGGGCGTGGGCGCCCGCCTCCCGAGCGCATCCGTCCCGCATGCGGCCGCCCCGACCGCTTCCGTCCCGCGTGCGGCCGTCCCGCGTGCGGCCGTCCCGCGTGCATCCGTCCCGTGCGCATCCGTCCCGTGCGGCCGTCCAGACCGCATCCGTCCCGCGGACCTCACCTGGTGACGTACTCCAGCAGCACGCCGCCGCTGTACGTCACCGCCATCGCCAGCAGCCCGCCCGCGACGTTGCGCGCCACCGCCCGCCCCGGCCCGGCCCCGCCCAGCCGGGCGCTGGTCCAGCCGGAGAGGGCCAGCGCGAGCACCACCGCGACCACCGTGACCCCCAGCCGCCACGACTCCGGCGGCAGCATCACCGCCAGCAGCGGCACCAGCGCGCCCAGCGTGAACGAGGCGGCGCTGGCCAGCGCCGCCTCCCAGGGGTTGGTCAACGCCCCGGGGTCGATGCCCAGTTCGGTCTCCCGTGCGCCGCCAGCGCGTCCCGCTCGGTCAAGGCCGCCGCCACCTCCCTGGCGAGACCGACGGTGAGCCCGCTGTCCCGGTAGTAGTCGGTGAGTTCGTCGAGCTCGCGCTCCGGGTCCTCGGTCAGCTCGCGCCGCTCCTTCTCCAACGCGGCCCGCTCGGTGTCCCGTTGGGTGCTGACCGAGACGTACTCCCCGGCCGCCATCGACATCGCCCCCGCCAGCAGCCCCGCCACCCCCGCCGCGAGCAGGGCCGTACGGGACCCTGCCGCACCCGCCACCCCGGTCACGATCCCGGCCGTCGACACCACGCCGTCATTGGCGCCCAGCACGGCCGCCCGCAGCCAGTTCAGCCGCGCCGACAGCTCCGCCCGGCTCGCCCCCATCGACTCCGTCATCCGCGCCCACCGCCCTCAGGGGTCCGTACGGTCCCCCCGATCCTCACCCGCCCCCTCCTGCCCCGCCATCTGCCGGCGCACGTCGGCCAGCAGCTTGTCCAGCAGACCGACCAGGGTCTCCCGCTCCGCCTGCGACAACCCGCCGACCAGCCTGGCCTCCCGGCCGAGCACCACGTCCACCGACTGTTCGACCAGCTGGTGCCCGGCCGCCGTCAGCGACACCAGGACCGCCCGGGGTCCGTACCCGGCCGCCTCCCCGGGCTCCCGGACCACCAGCCCCTGCGCCTGCGCCCGGGGTGCGTTACGTGCGTTCACCCCTCGATGCCCGCCCTCCGGGAAGCCGCACGAAGCAGCCCCTGAGCGAGTGGGCTCAGGGGCTGCTCGTACCGGTTGGGGTCAGGCGAGGTCGGCGCGGAACCAGTCCCAGCTGCCGTTGACCTTGTCGTTGTTGTCCCAGGCGTCGACCGGCGCGTTGAGGGTCGAGCCGTTGCCGGCGAACTTGTACATCGTCAGCATGTTCTTCCCGGACGCGTCCTGGCCGGCGTTGTACATCACGGCGAGGTCGGACTTGCCGCTGCCGCTGAACTTGCCCGCGACCAGCTTCGCCTTGTCCCAGGTCCAGCTGCCGTTGACCTTGTCGTTGTTGTCCCACGCGCTGACCGGCGCGTTGAACACCGCACCGTTGCTCAGGAACGTGTACAGCGTCACCAGGTGCTTACCCGAGCTGTCCTGACCACTGTTGTACAGCACAGCGATGTCATCCTTGCCGTCACCGTTGAAATCACCGGTGGTCGTGGTCGCCGCACCCCGGTTCGCAACGAAGAAGGTGATCGGTGCGGATGCGGCACCCGCGGCGCCGGCGGCGTTCTTCGCGCTCACCGTCAGGGTGTGCGGGCCGTCGCCCAGCTTCCTGGTCTCGAACGGCGCCGAGTAGCTGGGGCCGGAGCCCGTGGCGGAGGCGACCGGGTTGCCGTCGATGGAGAAGTCGGCTCCGGTCGGCGTGCCGGCGCTCTCCGACACCGACGCGGTCAGGTTGATCTGGCCGCTGACGATGGTGCCGGCGGAGAGGCCGGTCACCGAGGCGACGGCGGGGGACGCGTCGTCGGCGATGTTGTTGTAGCGCAGTGATGTTGGCGGCGGTCGGCCCGTGGGTCGGGTTGTGGGAGTTGCTCTCCGCGTAGTAGGTGAAGTCGCCGCTCGACTTGTTGGTCCAGTTCGCGAACAGGAAGGTGTGCTCGGCGGTGTAGTCGAGCGCGTCACCGGGCTGCAGGTCGGAGAAGCTGATCGAGGTGGAGACGCTGGGCAGGGTCTGGGTGACCAGGCTGTCGGTCAGGTGCCAGGCCACGGATATGAACCCGGAACAGTCCTCGCGGTACGTGCCGTTGGCGTCGGTCTTGTAGCCCGACTGGTTGTAGGGCACGCCCTCGTCGACCCAGCTCTGCGCGCGGGCCAGCACTTCGCCGCGGGAGATCGTGCCTCCGGCGCTCGAAGCGGCGTGCGCGGCGGGCATGGCGATGAAGAGCGAGGAGGCGGCACAACCGGCCACGACGACGGCGGTCGAGCGGAGGGCGGCACGGGTGATACGGGACATGGCGACGTGGTCCTGACGAGTGGAGGAAAGGTCTTCGACGTGCTGCGAGCTACTTCGTGGCGCTCGCGGAGTTCATCTGGTCGGCGAGAGCGGTGAGCGCCGACTGGTCGTCCTTGGTGGCCTACTTGGCGCCGTTCTCGGCGAGCTCGGGGAACTGCAGGACGGTCAGCAGGTTTCCGCGCTGGACGAGGTAGATGTGGCTGGTCTGGGGCCCGGCTGCGGACATACCGCCGACAGCGGTCCACTGACGGGCGTAGGCGGTGCCGTCGCCGGTGGTGGCGGTCCGGCTGACCTGGGCTTCGGCGCTCACGTGGGACGAAGCAGCGGGAGGACGCCGGCCGGGAGTGGGAGGAGACCGGGTACGTGTTCACCACGCGGACCGGTCGGCCGATCGAGCCCCGGAACCTCAGCCGGTCCTTCGAGCGGATCGGGGCCGACGCCGGTCTGCCGCGCATCCGCCTCCACGACACGCGGCACGGCTGCGCGACGATCCTGTTCGCGGCCGGCGTCGCGCCGCGGGTGGTGATGGAGATTCTGGGGCACTCCCAGAGACGCGGCGCGAAGCCCTCGGGCACATGGACCGCTTGCTCAAGAGGCGCCGCAAGACCGACTGACATCAGCGGTTGCCGTCAATCAGTGCAGTCAAAAGGCCCGCAGCATGATCGCTGCGGGCCTTATGTGCTGGTGGGCGCGGACGGTTTCGAACCGCCGACATCTGCTTTGTAAGAGCAGCGCTCTACCACTGAGCTACGCGCCCCCGGTCGTGGCCCGGTGGGCGCACGACGAGAGCTTAGGGTACCTGGTCCGGAGAGGTGGTGTGGTGTGGGGCGGGCCCCGGGGTGCCGCTGGGTGGGGCGGATCGGGGAGAATGGGCGCGGATCAGCGGGTCGGAGCAGGGAGCGCGCAGTGGCGGTGGCCGGCGGGAGCGGGCGGCGGGGGCGGCGTCGGGCGGGGAGTGCGCTGGGCGACGCGCTGGTGTTGCCGGTGGTGCTGGCGGGTGCGCTGGGGGCCGTGGGGCTGGCGTCGGCGGGCAGTGGCGGCTGGTGGGGCCGGCGCGGGGCCGGGGAGGGCGTGCGGGCGGAGGCCAAGGAGGCCCGGGCCGCGGCGCAGGAGGCTTTCTACGAGCTGGAGGAGACGCAGCGCGAGGTGCAGCTCGCGGTGGAGACCGTCCGGGCCGTCGAGGAGGGCGGGGGGGCTCAGCGGGTGCTGGGCGAGCTGTCGGCGATCTCCGGTCGGGTCGAGCAGGTCACGGTGAACTACCTGGCCGCCCTCGACGCCCACGACCTGGACAACGAGGCGCTGGACGCCGGTTCCGCCTCCCAGGCGCGGCGCCTGCTGGAGGACGTGAAGGGCCAGCTGCACTCCGCCCGCGCCGAGCTGAACGACTTCCTGCGCCGCCTCCAGCCCAGCGTCCAGCACGCCGAGCGGCAGCTGATGCGGGTCGCCCCGGCCGTCGAGCAGGCCAAGCGCGCGCTGCTGCAGGCCACCACCACGCTGGACGAGGTGCGCGGCGCCGGGCTGCGGGCCGACGACCTGGCGGCCCGGCTGGCCGAGCTGGCGCCCGAGTTGGGGCGGCTGAACGAGGGGGCGGCGCGGCACGGCGTGGCCGCCACGCTGCAGCGGGCCGAGGACGTGAAGCGGCGCGCGGAGGCGATCTCCGCGGACGCCGCCCAGCTGCCCGAGCGGGCCCGCGAGCTGGACCGGCGGGTGTCCAGCCTGCGGACCAGGATCCAGGCGCTGGAGACCAGGGCGGCGACGGTCGACCCGGCGCTGAGCGAGCTGCGCCGCCGGTTCAGCACCGCCTGCTGGCAGGACCTCCAGCCGGTGCCGGAGCAGGTCGCCGAGGCCGGCCGGGCCGCGGAGCGCAAGCTCGCCGAGGCCGCCCGGGCCCGGGACGAGCAGCGCTGGGCGGACGCCACGGCCGCGATCGGTACGGTCCGGGCGCTGCTGGACACCGCGGACGGCTCGGTGCAGGCGGTGAACGACCGGCTGCGGCAGCTGAACGAGGTGCAGCACGATCCGAACCGGGAGGTGGAGCGGGCCCGCTTCGCCGTACGGGACGCCCAGCGCCTGGCGATGGCGGGCCGCAGCGCGCCGGACCCGCGGCACGCCGCCCCGCTGGACGAGGCGGTGGCCCGCCTGGACCGGGCGATGGCGACCCTCCAGGCCGCCGGCCGGCACCCCGACTACTGGTACTTCCTGACCGAGCTGGCGGCGGTGCGGGAGACGGCGGCGCGGGTGATCGACCTGATCCGGGGAGATCTGGGGCAGCACCGCTGAGCGCGGTCGGTACCCTGCCGGTATGCCACGCTACGACTTCCGCTGCCGCTCCTGCGGCGCCACCTTCGAGCTCAGCCGCCCGATGGCGCAGGCCAACGACCCCGCCGCCTGCCCGCAGGGCCACCAGGACACCGTGAAGCTGCTGTCCACCGTCGCCGTCACCGGGGCGGCGAGCGGCGGCGCGCCGCAGCAGGCCGCGAGCGGGGGCGGCTGCTGCGGCGGCGGGTGCTGCGGCTGACCGACCGGGTCGCGGGCGCTGCGGCCGGGGCGGGCGCTGCGGCCGGCCGACCGGGCGGCTGCCGCGCCCGCGAGTGCCGCGGCTAGGACCGCACGGGCCCGACGCCCTGACCGGCCGCAGCCGCCGAGAGGAACCGACGGACGATCTCCTCCCCCGCCGCCACCCCCACCTCCGCGAGGGCGGTGACGCCGGGGGCCGTCCACCCGCTGTCGGCCAGTTCGCCGTGCCCGGGCCGCCAGCCGGCGTCGGCGGCGAGCAGCAGGTCGGCGTCCAGCAGCGAGTCCCCCGCCGCCAGCACGGTGCCCGCGCCGCTGCGGCGGACCACCTCGGCCAGCGCCGCGCTCTTGCACAGCGGCTGCGGCACGGCGTACACCTTGCGGCCCTGCAGCGAGACCCGCCAGCCGCGTTCGGCGCACCAGCCGGTCAGTTCGGCCAGCCAGCCGTCGGGCAGCCGGTCCCGTTCGACGACCAAGTAGACGAACAGCTCGTCGGCGACCCGCCGCTTGCGGGTCCACTCCGGGTCGGCGCGGAGCGCGAGCTGCCGCGCCACCTCCTCCGTCGGCGCCGAGCCGGCCGCGATCCGGCCGGTGATCTCGCGGCGCCAGTCCCGGTCCGGCTCGCCGTCCACCAGCAGCTGCCCGCCGTTCGCGCAGATCGCGTAAGTCGGCCGCGGGCCGGGCAGGTTGACCCGCCGGTACTGCTCGACGGTCCTGGTGGTGGCGGGCACGAAGCCGGCCGTGCGGCCCAGTTCGGCCAGCAGCACGGCCGCCCGCTCGGTCAGGTAGGACAGCGGCCGCCCGTCCAGCACCTCGACGCAGAGCAGCCGCGGCGCCTCCCGGTCGGGCCCGGCCAGCGCCAGCGCCCGCTCGGAGTAGATCAGCGTACGGTCGAGATCGCTGGCCACCAGCGCACCGCTCATCAGGACTCCCTCCCCCGCACGGCCAGCCCGCTGGCCCCCGTCGCGCCCCGACTGTAGCGGGGGTGGATGAGGCCCACGCAGCTGTACGGCAGCCCGTCCACCTCCTCGACCGGCACGCCGCGCTGCGCGGCGAGCAGTCGCACGTGGTCGAGGTCGGCGCCGGCGCCGCGCCGGGCCAGCACCCGCCAGGGGACGCGCCGCAGCAGCACCCGGGTGGTCTCGCCGACGCCGGGCTTCACCAGGTTGACGTCGTCGATCCCGTACTCGGCGCTGATCCGCTCGACGGCGGCCCAGCCGGCCCAGTCGGGGGCGCGGTCCGGATCGGCGGCCAGGCGCCCGGCGCCCTCGACCGCCTCTGCGCGCACCTCGTCGAAGCACGCGGCCACCGTGGACAGGAAGGCCTCCGACACGTCGCCGCCTGCCAGTTCGGCATAGTGCTTGGCGCCGTGGAAGTCGTCCGGACCGATCAGCCCGGCGCGCAGCACGGTGCGCGAAACCAGACCGGACACCGTGGAGTTGAGGCAGGCGGAGGGGATCAGGAAGTCGTCCCGGGTGCCGTACGTGCGCACGCAGCGGCCGGGGTCGGCGAGTACCGCGAGATCCGGGTCGAAGCCGGTGCCGGCCAGCGCGTCGGCGAGCTCACGGGTGATCGCGCCCTTGCCGGTCCAGCCGTCCACGAACACCACGTCCGCCGCCCGGTGGTGGGCCGCCAGGTAGCGCAGGGCGACCCGGTCGACGCCCCGGCCGCGGACGATCGACACCGCGTAGTGCGGTACGTCCAGGCGGTGGGCGAAGGCCAGCCAGCGGCGGACCAGGATGCCGACCGGCGTCCCGGCCCGGGCCAGCGAGGCCAGCACCAGTCCGGGCCCGCGCTCGCGCAGCAGCGTCTCGGCGACGGTGCCGACGGCGAGCGCGATCCGGCGGGCGGAGCCGCGCAGCGCCTGGTGGAACAGCTCCTGGTACTCGGGGCTGGGCCGGTACTCGACCGGCAGCGACTCGGCGTAGTGGGCGCCGCCGTTCTGGACGGCCTCCTCCCGCTCCTCGGTCGGGGCCTCCAGCCGGACGCCGGAGAGGTCCTTGAGCAGCCAGGCCACCTCCTCGGGGCGGTACGAGGAGAACGCCGGTCCGTACAACGGCGTGGGCAGCGGGGCGGGCGACGGGTCGGGCAGGGCCGGCCGATGCGAGGGCAGTACCGCGAGGACCACCCGGTCCGTGACCTGCCGCAGCTGGCGCAGCAGCGCGTACTCCCCCTGGTGCAGGGCCGGGGTGTCGGCCACGTCGTCCACCACCAGCACCACGGCGTCGAAGCGGCGGGCCCCGTCGGCGCCCGGGGCGACGTTGTAGACGTAGCGCTCGCGCGAACCGCCGTCCTGCGGGTCGTCGTGGGCGGGGAAGGCCAGCCGGGTGCGGATGGCGTAGCCGGGGTCGTCCACGGCGAGGACGGGCGAGCGGGTGGTGGTGGAGTACCGGACGCGGTCGCCGCCGAGCCGCTGGGCGAGCGACTCGGCGAGCCGCAGCGGCGCGTACATCAGCTCCTCGAAGCCGAGTACCAGCACCCGCTGCGGCGCGCCGGACGAAGCCTCAGGCCCGGACGGGGCCTCAGAGCCGGGCGGGGCCTCCGCACCGACCGGAGCCCAAGAGCCGGACGGAGCCTCCGCGCCGACCGGAACCGAGGTGCCGACCGGAACCGAGGTGCCTGCCACGGCGGACGCCAACTGCCGTGCCAACGCCGGCAGTGCGGCATCCAGTCGCTCGCGGTCGCGGGCGGTGAAGCCGTGCCGGCCGCCGTCCGGCAGCCCGGCGGGCCAGTCGAGCTCGACCCGGACCAGCGGGGCGGGGTCGACGGCCGGGGGCGGGGCAGCCGGGGGCACCGCGGCGATCAGCCGCTCGGCCCGCGCCACGATGTCCTCGGGCAGGTCGACGCCGCCGCTCGCGGTGGCCACCACGTCCAGTCGGGCACCGAGTTCGGCGGCGGCCGCGGCGAGCCGGTGCCGGTCCTCGGCCGGGCGCAGGTCGACCAGGGCGACCACCACGTAGCGGTCGCGCGGGTGGCGGCCGTGCAGCGCGCGGATGGTGTTGAGGACCGTCCGGCCGGTCGACAGCTCGTCGTCCACCAGCACCAACGGGCCTCCCCCAGCGAGGAGTTCGGGATCGGCCGGGAGCAGCAGGTGCTCGGTGGCGTGCGAGTGCTCCTCCTCGAAGCCTCCGAGCGGGGGGATCCCGGGGACGGGGCGGCGGGTGGAGTGCAGGTAGGGCGCGTCGAGGCCGTCGGCGACGCTGTGGCCGAGGCCGGTGGCCGTCTCCGCATAGCCGAGCACGACGGCCCGCCCGGCCTCGTCGCCGAGCAGTTCGCTGACCCGGCGGCCGAGTTCGAGCCCGGCGCCGTGCACCACGGCGGGCCGCTGCGGGACGTGCTTGCCGAGCACGCTGGAGACCAGCAGGTGGGCACGCTTGGGGTTGCCGGACCGCAGGGCGAGGCCGACGAGGTCGGGCAGGCGCTCCGATCCGGTCAGCGCCACCCCGGCCCGCTCGGCGACCCAGCGTCCGGTCCACTCTCCGCGCCGTACTCCGCGCCGCGCGCCCTGTCGTTCCGCTGCCGTCATGACCAGTCCTGCCTTCGATGGTGCTCGTACGATGGTGCTCGTTCGCTGCTGTTCGTTCACAACTGCTCGTTCGATGGCGCTTGTTCGCCACTGCTCGTTCACCGGCACTCGTTCACCGGTGCCGGTCCGATGCCGTCGGCCGGACGGACGCGCGCCGGGTCAGGGCTCAGCCGCACAGGCAGGCCGACAGCAGCTCCGCGAAGCTCACGTCCTCGCGGGCCACCCCGAAGACCTCCGCCCGCAGCAGCACCCGCTCCGCCCAGGCGCGGTGCGGCCGGGCCTCGTTCATCTTGTTCGTATACGCCGAGCGCAGCACCCCGCCGCCGCCCTGCTCCTGCCGGAGGATGTCGCGGGCGTCGCAATACTCCTCGTGCGTGACCACGGAGAGCGCGTGCACCGCCGGGACGTGGCTCGGGTGGATGCAGGTCTTGCCCAGCAGGCCGTTGGTGCGGTCGAGTTCGACCTCACGGATGAGCCCGTCCAGGTCGTGCTCGATGATCCGGCGGCGGACCTCCTCCCCGGAGGCCCGGGCCGTTCCCGCGCTCTCCGCGAACGGGGTGCGGCGCAGCTGCGGCTTGAACATCCGCTCCTGCACCGGGAAGTACTCCCAGACCGGCCCGGTCACGGTGTACCCGGTGCCGTCCGCCCGGCCGAGCACGTTGACCACGTCCCCGATCGCCGCCGCGACCAGCGCCACGTCGTACGCGGTGAGGTCGGGCGAGCGCCGCAGCCCGTAGGCGGAGCACAGGTCGGTGACGCCGAGCCGGACGGCGAGCACCCGGTCGCGGTGGGCGGCGAGCAGCTCGGCGATGCCGAAGAGCTGCTCGCGCCTGGTCTCCAGGTGGGCGAGTTCGGGCGATTCCAGGACGGGCATGGCGAAGAGTCGCCGCCCGGTGGCGGCCTCGGCTGCGGCGAGGGCGGCCAGGTAGGCGCCGCCGCCCTCGGCCGTGAACTTGGGCAGCACGAAGCCGCTCAGCAGCCCGACGGCCGGGCCGAGCCGTTCGGCCAGGTCGAGGATCTGCTCGGCGGTGCGAACCCTGATGAAGAGAAGTGGATGATCTTGTGCACAATCGGTGAAATCATTGACCAGGTCGGTGATCTGCCCGACCAGGTTCCGCTCGCCCGCGTCCACCTCGTGGTCGGCGATCGCGTCCTCCAGGCAGAGCACCATCGAAACCACGCCCCGAGCAGCCTGTTTGCGGATGTCGGCGGCCAGTGCGGGCCTGGTGGCGGGGCTGTAGAGGGTACCGCCGAGGGCGGTGGCGAGCACCGCGGGCTCGCTCTGCGCGGTGAACGTCCGCGGCTGCTCCAGGAACAGTCGGGTGCGGACGTCGTCGGCGAGGTGGCCGAAATGGCGCAAGGTGCTCTCCTCGGGGGTGGACGGCCTCCGGCCCGCGGTCTCACCTGGACACACCGTCGACGGACTCCCCTCCGCCGACCCTACGGGGGCCTGTTCGAACGACCATCGTACGGACGGATTCCGGCCGTTCCCGGCGCCGGGGCACTGAACTCCCGGAACATCCGGCGCCCTCGACGTCAACGGGGAGGATCATCCGACGATCGCGGGACCTCCCCGGCAAACCGCGGCCAAACGCAAGTCTTGGCAAAGTCCGCCCCCGCCCGGGCGCTCCCGGTCACGTTGTCCGAAGCGGTGGCGAACAGGCAGGATGGTCCGCTATGACGCACGTGATGGCCAAGGGCGCCAACATCGCACTGCCGGCGGCGGCGGTCCGCGCCGTGCTGCGCTGGAGCGCCACGCCCGGTGCGCCGGACGTGGACGCGTCCGCGCTGCTGCTCGGCGCCAACGGCAAGGTCCGTTCGGACGCCGACTTCGTCTTCTACAACCAGCCGCGGCACCCCTCCGGGCTGGTGCGCCACCTGCCCAAGCAGCACACCTCCGGCGGCGCCGAGATCACCGACACGGTCGAGGTCGAACTCGCCAAGCTGCCCGTCGAGGTGGACCGGGTGGTGCTGGCCGGCTCCTCCGAGGGCGGCCCTTTCCGCGCCGTCCCCGGACTGCGGCTGCTGCTGTTCGACGCCACGCTCGGTGAGGGCGCGGCGCCGCTCGCCGAGTTCGCGATCGAGGACGCCGAGAGCGTCACCGCCCTCGTCGCGGCCGAGCTCTACCGGCGCAACGGCAGCTGGAAGCTCCGGGCGATCGGCCAGGGCTACACCTCCGGCCTGATCGGCCTGGCCACCGACTTCGGCATCACCGTCGACGACGAGGCGGAGGAGGCCGCGGCGGCCCCGGCGCCGGCGCCGGTTTCCACCGCCAACCCCACCGGTGCCGTCGACCCGCGCGCCACCCCGCAGCCCGACCCGCGTTCCGAGGCCCGGCCGGAGGCGCGGCCCGAGCCCGGCACCTTCACCCTGAGCCCGGCCGTCCCCCACCCCCGGCCCCCGGCACAGCCCACCAGTTCCCCGGCGAACGCCCACGCTGCCGCCGCCGCGAACGGCCCGGCGACCCCGCCGCCCGCCGCACCGCCGACCACTCCCCCGCCGCCCACGGCCCCGCCGACCGTGACGCCCCCGCCGGTGGCCCCGCCCGCCGTGCCCCCGAACGTCCCACCGGCCCCGCCCGCACCACCGACGACCCACCCCGGCGGTCGGCCCGGCGGCTACGGCTACCCCCAGCCGCAACCCGGCACGGGGTACGGCTACCCGCAGCCGCAGCCCGCGACCGGCTACGGCTACCCCCAGCCCACCCAGCCGTACCCGCCGCAGCCCCAGCCGGGCACCGGCTACGGCTATCCCCAGCCGCCCCAGGCCGTCCCCCCGCAGCAGCACCCCGGCAGCTACGGCTACCCGCAGCAGCAGCCCGGCACCGGCCAGCAGCCGCCCGTCCCACCGCAGCCCCCGGCACCGGGACCGGCAGCCGAGGAGTTCGCACTGCCCCCGCAGGGGCCGCAGTTCCAGCCCCACTGAGCCACCCTCGGCAGGACGGCCACCCCGCCGGAACAGCCATCCGGACACGGCAGCCGCCCCGCCGGAACAGCCACCCCGGCGGGGCCGCCGCAGCACGACCGCGGCCCCGCCGGACCTCAGTCCCCGCGCCCCGGCTGCTGCCCCTTGTACCCGCGCTGCCACTGCATCCCGAAGCCGTACAGCCGGTCGATGTCCGCCTGGAACCCGTTGACGTACCGCACCTCACGGCGCACCATCAGCTGGTTGTCCCCGGCGTTCTCGATCAGCACCACCGCGCAGGAGCGCGCCGCCCGGGCCCGCTCGTCCAGCTTGATCTCGATCCGCGGCCCGCTCTGCGGGACGATCGTTATCACCGCGTGGGTCTGTTCGAAGGCCGGGGTGCCGTCGTAGATGTAGACGAAGATCAGCAGCCGCTTGAACTTCTCCTTCTTCTCCAGGTTGACGTACATCGTCTCGCCGGACGGCGCCCCGTACTGGTCGTCGCCGCTGAGCTTGATGTACGGCGGCTCCCGCAGGTCGCCGAAGAGTTCGCCGAGCGGCTGCACCACACCCCGGGTGCCGTCGGAGAGTTCGTACATGCAGGCCAGATCGAGGTCGACGTTCAACTGCTCGTTGCCGCCCGGCGAGTCCGGCTCCAGCGGGCTCAGGATCCGCGGGCTGAAGAAGCGCTTGACGGTCTCCCGGGTGCTCGGCCGGGACGCGCCCGAGCGCATGGTCCAGTGCAGGTTGACGTAGAGGTAGCCGGTGGTGGCCGCCGAGCCGGTGAGCGCGTGCTGCGGCGCCGACTTGGTGAGCGTGACCTTGTGCTGGGCGCCCGGGTCGTCGAAGGTGTAGCTCCTGTCCCCGCGCAGGTACTCCCAGATCGAGACCATCCAGTCCTCTCCCCCCTGCCACCGTCAGAAAGACGATCTGACGTACCGACGATCCGGCCGATCCGCCGCACGGCGATCCGCCGGTCCATGATCGGGCATCGACCCGGGCGACGGATACCCGGACTTGCCCTTTCCCTACCCCGTCCGGCCGTTCACGCCCATCCGTGACGCGAACCGGTGGGTCGATTGGCCCGAGGAAGCCGCCCTCCCGTAGCATGCCGCCCCTTCGGACGCGATATCGTCTAGCCGCACAGGTGTCCCGTCCGCCCCTGCGCGGGCGCGGTGGGCACGCCGTGCGGCGACGAACGAACCGTCAGGCAGTACCCGCTCGGCGGGTCCTGACCGCCTGTGTCGCGCTGTGAACCTGTCCCCTGCGGAAACCCGAGGCCCGACCCGCAATGAACCTGACCTCCATACAGCTGGTCTGGACCGTCATCGGCGGCGCAGCCCTGCTGTTCGTCGCCGTCCTGTTGGCGACGCTGCGATTCAAGAGCTCGAAGAAGGACGAGTCCACCGACTCCTGGGAGCGCAGCGAGGAGCGCCGCCGCCGCAAGGAGATGATCTACGGCATCTCCTCGTACACCCTGCTGTTCTGCTGCGCCGGCGTCGCGGCCGCGCTGTCGTTCCACGGCCTGGTGGGCTTCGGCATCGAGAACCTCGGCCTGTCCAACGGCTGGGAGTACCTCGTCCCGTTCGGGCTCGACGGCGCCGCGATGTTCTGCTCGGTGCTCGCCGTCCGCGAGGCCAGCCACGGTGACGCCGCGCTCGGTTCCCGCCTGCTGGTCTGGGTGTTCGCGATCGCCTCGGCCTGGTTCAACTGGGTGCACGCCCCGCGCGGCCTGGGCCACGCCGGCGCCCCGCAGTTCTTCTCCGGCATGTCGATCTCGGCCGCGATCCTCTTCGACCGGGCGCTGAAGCAGACCCGCAAGGCCGCCCTGCGCGAGCAGGGCCTGGTACCGCGTCCGCTGCCGCAGATCCGCATTGTCCGCTGGCTGCGCGCCCCGCGCGAGACCTACGCGGCCTGGTCGCTGATGCTGCTGGAGAACGTCCGCAGCCTGGACGAGGCGGTGGAGGAGGTGCGCGAGGAGCGCCAGGCGAAGCTGGACGCCAAGGTGCGCGCCCGTTCCGCCGACCGCCGCGAGCGGGCCGAGCTGAAGGCCATCTCCCGCCAGGGCGGCATGCTCGCCCGGGCCCGCGGCGGGCGTCAGGTGCCCGCGCTCACGGCGGCCGGAGACGGCCCGAGCGCTACGGAGCCTGCCCTAGCCGCCGGGAGCGACCAGGCCACCTCGACCGCGCAGGACCCGTTCGCCCCGATGACCACGCGCAGCTCGTCCGCCTCGGCGAGCCCGCTTGAGCCGACCGCCCTGGACGCCGGCCGGCCCCGCGCCGCCGTCGGTTCGTCCTACTCCTTCCCCTCCTCGACGGGCTCGACGAGCACCTCCATGAGCAGCAGCGGCCTGACCGGCAGCTCCTCCTCCCGCCGCTCGACGATCGACCTGACGGCCGACGACGACACCCTGTCGATGCCGAAGCTGGACTCGCTGGAGCGCAAGCTGCGCGCGATCGAGCAGCAGCTGGGCTGACCCGGCACCGCAGGAACGAGCGCGACGGCCGCCCCCGGGATCCCCGGAGGCGGCCGTCGCGCTCTGTCGAGACCTTCGCGAACTACTGTCCGCTGCCGACCAGCTCCTTCTCGTCCGCCGCGGTCCCGCGCCGGTTGCGCAGCATCGAGGAGGCCAGGGCCAGCCCGATGAAGGCGACGCCGATCAGACCGGTGACGATCTCCGGGATGTGGTACTTGATCCCGACCAGCAGGATCACCGCCAGCGCGCCGATCGCGTAGTGGGCGCCGTGCTCCAGGTAGACGTAGTCGTCCAGGGTGCCCTTGCGGACCAGGAAGACGGTCAGCGAGCGGATGTACATCGCGCCGATGCCGAGGCCCAGGGTGATCTGGAAGATGTCGCTGGAGATCGCGAAGGCGCCGACGACGCCGTCGAAGGAGAACGAGGCGTCCAGCACTTCCAGGTAGAGGAAGAGGAAGAACGCGGCCTTGCCGGCCACCTGGACGATGGACTTGCCGGACCTCTCGGCCTCCTCCTCGCGCTCGGCCTCCTCCTCCAGGCCCGATTCGAAGATCGAGGAGAGGCCGCCGACCGCGAGGTAGGTGATCAGGCCGAGCACACCGGCCAGCAGAACGGTTTCGGCGTGCTCCGCCGCGAAGAAGCGCGAGGCGAGCACCAGCGCGACCAGGGCGACGACGCTGGAGAGGGCGTCCAGCTTGCCGACCTTCTCCAGCGGGCGCTCCAGCCAGCCCAGCCAGTTGTGCTCCTTCTCGTCGAACACGAAGTCCAGGAAGATCATGAGCAGGAAGACGCCGCCGAAGGCCGCGATGGCCGGGTTGGCCGCCTCCAGGTACTGGCCGTAGGTCAGGCCCTCGTGGGTCTTGTCCGAGTGCAGGGCGAGGTCGATGACCGTCGCCGGGTTGAGCTTCGCGGTGAGGCCCACGACCAGCAGCGGGAAGACCAGCCGCATCCCGAAGACGGCGATCAGCACACCGACCGTCAGGAAGATCTTCTGCCAGTACGGGTTCATCCGCTTCAACACCGTGGCGTTGACCACCGCGTTGTCGAAGGACAGGGAGATCTCCAGGATGGAGAGGATCAGCACGATGCCGAAGCCTTGGGCCCCCCAGAGCAGTCCGGCCGCGATCAGGCCTACTGCGGTGATCGCGAATGACCAGCCGAATGTGCGGAGGAACACGGGAGTTGGCTACCTTTCGGGTTCTGGCCGTGTCGGGGGCGGCCTGGTCCCGAGACGCCCGACCGGGCCGGGCCCGGTCAGGTCACCCCCGCACTGCCCTCTGTTCTCATGATCGTGATCATTTGTTGATCGTTGATCGGGTGCGATAAGTCCGTTTACGCCCTCACTGTACGTTGACGCCGAAGTCGAGCGCGATCCCGCGCAGGCCGGAGGCATAGCCCTGGCCGACTGCGCGGAACTTCCACTCACCCGCGTACCGGTACAGCTCGCCGAAGATCATCGCGGTCTCGCTGGACGCGTCCTCGGACAGGTCGTAGCGCGCGATCTCCTGGCCGTCGACGGAGTTGACGACCCGGATGTAGGCGTTGCGGACCTGTCCGAAGTTCTGCAGCCGGGCCTCGGCGTCGTAGATCGAGACCGCGAAGACCACCTTGTCCGCCTGGGCCGGGACCAGCTCCAGGTTGACCAGGACCAGCTCGTCGTCACCCGTCTCGTCGCCGCCCACGAGGTTGTCGCCCTGGTGCTCCACCGAGCCCTCGGGGCTCTTGAGGTTGTTGTAGAAGACGAAGTACTCGTCGCCGAGCACCCGTCCGCCACCACAGATCAGGGCGCTCGCGTCGAGGTCGAACGGTGCGCCCGTGGTCGAACGGGCGGACCAGCCGAGACCGATCTGGACCTGCGTCAGGTTCGGCGCGGCCTTGGTGAGCGAGACGTTCCCGCCCTTGGCGAGCGTGACCACCATGGTGTTCTTCCTCCCTTGCTTCTCCCGGGGCGCCTTACAGGTGTAGTCCCCCGCCGCCCCGGCCGGCCCGGTTCGGCCGGCTGAACTTCCTGAACTCACATCCTCGCAGCGCGGCGGACCCCGACGAAGCCGAGGCGGCCCCGGACCGCGAAAGGTCCGGGGCCGCCCCGGGGGATCCGGCGCGAAACCCCTTGCGCCGCAGGAGGACTCAGACGTTGACGCCGAAGTCCTGGGCGATGCCGCGCAGGCCCGAGGCGTAACCCTGGCCGATGGCGCGGAACTTCCACTCGGCGCCGTTGCGGTACAGCTCGCCGAAGACCATCGCGGTCTCGGTGGAGGCGTCCTCGGAGAGGTCGTAGCGCGCCAGCTCCGCGTTGTTCTCCTGGTTCACCACCCGGATGAACGCGTTGCGCACCTGGCCGAAGTTCTGGCCCCGGCTCTCGGCGTCGTAGATCGACACCGGGAAGACGATCTTCTGCACGTCCGCCGGGACGCCGGCCAGGTTGACCTTGATCGCCTCGTCGTCGCCCTCGCCCTCGCCCGTCCGGTTGTCACCGGTGTGCTCCACGGAGCCGTCCGGGCTCTTCAGGTTGTTGAAGAAGACGAAGTTGCCGTCCGAACCGACCTTGCCCTGCTCGTTGCAGAGCAGCGCGCTGGCGTCCAGGTCGAAGTCCGTCCCGGTGGTGGTCCGGACGTCCCAGCCCAGGCCGACCACGACGGCCTGGAGCCCGGGGGCCTCCTTGGTGAGCGAGACGTTTCCGCCCTTGCTGAGGCTGACTCCCACGTGTCCTCCAAGAATCGGGAGGCACCGGCCGGTGCCCCCGGTGGTGCGGTTCGAGGGCGCCGCCCGCCGAAAACGGACGTACGCCCCACCCGCCAACGGCCCGAGCGTAGTACCGGGTTCCCGCACGCACGGCCGAACGGGCGACGCGGACGCGTCGCGCCGCCGTGCGGGCGGGCGAGCGGGCAGGCCCCGCGGGAGGCGGGCGGACGGGCCGGACGGGCCTCAGAGACCGGCCAGGACCATCAGGTACTCCTGCTCGTCCCGGGCGTCCGGCAGGCCGTTCACGACGCTCCAGCGCACCGTGCCGGCCCTGTCGATCACGAAGGTGCCGCGCAGCGGGCAGCCCTTCTCCTCGTCCAGGACGCCGTACGCGCGGGCGACCTCGCCGTGCGGCCAGAAGTCGGCCAGCAGCGGGAACTCCAGGCCCTCCCGGTCGGCGAACACGCGCTGGCCGAACTGCGAGTCGCAGGAGACGCCGAGCACCTGGACGTCGTCGTTCTGCAGCCCGGCCAGCTCGCGCTGGATCGCGCCCAGCTCGCCGGTGCACACGCCCGTGAAGGCGAAGGGGTAGAAGACCAGGACGACGTGCTTGCGGCCGCGGAAGTCGGCCAGCCGGACGGTTTCACCGTGCTGGGTGCGGAGCTCGAAGTCCGGAGCCGGGGTGCCGACCTCGATGGCCATGAGCGGGACCTTTCTGACGCGACCGGGCCGCGCGGCGGGCACGGCCGCCGCCATCCTCGCATCCGTTCACCCGCGTTGGGCCGAACGGATGACGAGCTCCGCCGGCCGCCCGCCCCTTCCGCCCTGAGCGAACACACGAACGGGCCCGGGAAGCACCCGGCCCCGCACCGCGCCACCTCGGAAAGGCGCCCCCGGGGCCCGGCCCGGGAAATGCGCCGGGCCCCGCCGGAGAAGATCTCCGACGGGGCCCGGCACGGGACTCAGGGACCCGCTCAGCGCTGCTTGGGCTGCTTCGCCGTGGACTTGGTCGCCAGGCGGGTGGCCGCCCAGTCCTTGGCGATCGCGATCGAGCTGGTCTGCGAGAGACCCGCGGTCTTCGCCGCGTCCGCGATGTCGGAGGCCTCGATGTGGCCGTCCCGACCGGTCTTGGGCGTCAGCAGCCAGATCAGACCGCCCTCGGCCAGGTATTCCAGGGCGTCGACGAGGGCGTCGGTGAGGTCCCCGTCGTCGTCGCGGTGCCACAGCAGGACGGCGTCCGCGACGTCGTCGTAGTCCTCGTCGACGAGATCCGTCCCGGTGATCTCCTCGATGCCCTCGCGGAGATCCTGGTCAGTGTCGTCGTCGTAACCCAGCTCCTGAACGATCTGACCTTCCTCGAAGTTCAGACGGGTCGCCGGGTTGGACTTGTCCGCGGGGTCCGCGGTCGCGCTCACGGGAATAACCTCCAGTATTCGGCTCGGCGTCCATGCCGAGGCTGTGGCCGTAGTCCACACGGGCGCGGCGGTTCGCGCAAGTACCCGACCGCCGATCCCCTCCAAAGGTTGACGTGTCACAGCGGGACACGCCGGTCGACGTGTCGGGAATCACATCGATTTGCCCTTCTCTGCATGCGACAAGGATGCTTCGGGTGGTCCCGGCCCACAGGCCGTACGCGTGCCCGAGATGCGAACGGCATTCGGGGTCCGCGCGTGCGCGGGCGTAGAGTCTCCTGTTGGCCCTCACCCCGGCCACCCGCCATCGGGTGGACGGGACACCAGGTCGGACCACCTCTTTTCGTAACACCCGGGGGTGTTCGGAGCGGACGAAGACGCCCGCGCCGCACGCCGCCAAGCCGCTCCGCCCACCAGGCGGAACGGTTACCGATCGGTAGAGATGACGGATCTCCGAGCGCGGTAGCACGATGGAGGCGGCGCGACACACCTCTAGTTTCGACCGACAGTGAAGGAACAGCGTGGCTTCCGGATCCGATCGCAACCCGATCATCATTGGCGGCCTTCCGAGTCAGGTCCCGGACTTCGATCCCGAGGAGACCGCGGAATGGCTGGAGTCGCTCGATGCGGCCATCGACGAGCGGGGGCGTGAGCGTGCCCGTTACCTGATGCTGCGGCTGATCGAGCGCGCCCGCGAGAAGCGTGTCGCCGTGCCCGAGATGCGCAGCACGGACTACGTCAACACCATCGCGACCAAGGACGAGCCGTTCTTCCCCGGCAACGAGGAGATCGAGCGCAAGATCCTCAACGCGACCCGCTGGAACGCGGCCGTGATGGTCTCCCGGGCGCAGCGCCCGGGCATCGGCGTCGGTGGCCACATCGCCACCTTCGCCTCCTCCGCGTCGCTGTACGACGTGGGCTTCAACTACTTCTTCCGCGGCAAGGACGCCGAGGGCGAGTCCGGCGACCAGGTCTTCTTCCAGGGCCACGCCTCCCCCGGCATCTACGCCCGCGCCTTCCTGCTGGACCGACTCACCGAGCAGCAGCTCGACGCGTTCCGCCAGGAGAAGTCGAAGGCCCCGTACGGCCTGTCCAGCTACCCGCACCCGCGGCTGATGCCGGACTTCTGGGAGTTCCCGACCGTCTCGATGGGCCTCGGCCCGCTCGGCGCGATCTACCAGGCCCGGATGAACCGCTACCTGGAGCACCGGGGCATCAAGGACACCTCGGACTCGCACGTCTACGCCTTCCTCGGCGACGGCGAGATGGACGAGCCCGAGTCGCTCGGCCAGCTGTCGCTGGCCGCCCGCGAGGGCCTGGACAACCTGACCTTCGTGGTCAACTGCAACCTGCAGCGCCTCGACGGCCCGGTCCGCGGCAACGGCAAGATCATCCAGGAGCTGGAGTCCCAGTTCCGGGGCGCCGGCTGGAACGTGATCAAGCTCATCTGGGACCGCAGCTGGGACCCGCTGCTCGCGCAGGACCGCGACGGCGTCCTGGTGAACAAGATGAACACCACGCCGGACGGCCAGTTCCAGACCTACGCCACCGAGACCGGCGACTACATCCGCGAGCACTTCTTCGGCGGCGACCTGCGCCTGCGCGCCATGGTCGAGAACATGACCGACCAGCAGATCCAGCACCTGGGTCGCGGCGGCCACGACCACAAGAAGATCTACGCGGCGTTCAAGGCGGCCCGTGAGCACAAGGGCCAGCCGACGGTCATCCTGGCCCAGACGGTCAAGGGCTGGACGCTGGGCCCCAACTTCGAGGGCCGCAACGCCACCCACCAGATGAAGAAGCTGACGGTCGACGACCTGAAGCGCTTCCGCGACCGGCTGCACCTGCCGATCACCGACAAGCAGCTGGACGAGGGCTACCCGCCCTACTACCACCCGGGTCGCGACTCGGAGGAGATCCAGTACATGCACGACCGCCGCCAGGGCCTCGGCGGCTTCGTGCCCACCCGCAAGGTACGTCCGCGCCCGCTGGTGCTGCCCGGCGACGACGCGTACAAGGCGGTCAAGAAGGGTTCCGGCAACCAGACCATCGCCACCACCATGGCGTTCGTCCGGCTGCTCAAGGACCTCATGCGGGACAAGGGCATCGGCAACCGCTTCGTGCCGATCGCTCCGGACGAGTACCGCACCTTCGGCATGGACTCGCTGTTCCCGTCGGCGAAGATCTACAACCCGATGGGCCAGACCTACGAGTCGGTCGACCGTGACCTGCTGCTGGCCTACAAGGAGTCGCCGACCGGCCAGATGCTGCACGACGGCATCTCCGAGGCCGGCTGCACCGCCTCGCTGATCGCCGCCGGTTCGTCCTACGCGACCCACGGCGAGCCGCTGATCCCGGTGTACGTCTTCTACTCGATGTTCGGGTTCCAGCGCACCGGCGACCAGTTCTGGCAGATGGCCGACCAGCTGGCCCGCGGCTTCGTGCTCGGTGCCACCGCCGGCCGCACCACCCTGACCGGTGAAGGCCTGCAGCACGCCGACGGCCACTCGCACCTGCTGGCCTCGACCAACCCCGGCGTCGTCGCGTACGACCCGGCGTACGGCTTCGAGATCGCGCACATCGTCCAGGACGGTCTGCGCCGGATGTACGGCTCCAGCGCCGAGCACCCGCACGGCGAGGACGTGTTCTACTACCTCACCGTCTACAACGAGCCGATCAAGATGCCGGCCGAGCCGGAGAACGTGGACGTCGAGGGCATCCTCAAGGGTCTGCACAAGTACGCGCCGGGCACCGCCGGCCAGATCCCGGCCCAGATCCTCGCCTCCGGCGTTGCGGTGCCGTGGGCCCTGGAGGCCCAGCGCATCCTCGCCGAGGAGTGGAACGTCAAGGCCGACGTCTGGTCCGCGACCTCCTGGAACGAGCTGCGCCGCGACGCGGTGGAGGCCGAGGAGTTCAACCTGCTGCACCCGGAGGAGCAGCAGCGCGTGCCGTACGTCACCCAGAAGCTCCAGGGCGCCGAGGGCCCGATCGTCGCGGTGTCCGACTGGATGCGCGCCGTTCCGGACCAGATCGCCCGCTGGGTGCCGGGCCAGTACCAGTCGCTGGGCGCCGACGGCTTCGGCTTCGCCGACACCCGTGGCGCGGCCCGTCGCTTCTTCCACATCGACGCCCAGTCGGTCGTGCTGGCGGTGCTCACCGAGCTCGCCAAGCAGGGCAAGGTGGAGCGCTCGGTGCTGAAGGACGCGATCGACCGCTACCAGCTGCTGGACGTGGCCGCGGCCGACCCGGGTGCCGCCGGCGGCGACGCCTGATCACCCGCTGGTGCCTGAACGGGCCGGACCCCCTCGTGGGGTCCGGCCCGTTCGGTTTCCTCCGCCGAGGCGGGTCAGATGTGCACGGCCGGGCCCGCGTCGGTGCTGCCGCGGCGGGTCAGCAGGGCGAGGAGGGCGGCGGCGAAGGCCACCACGGCGGCCACCACGAAGGCCAGCGACATGCCGCTGACGAAGGAGTGGTGCACGGCGCCGGCCATCGCGTCCACCGCCTGCTGCGGCATGCCGGGCTGGGCGGGCGGGGCGATGCCGAGCTGGGCGCCCTGCTTGAGGAGTTCGGCCTGCTGCGGGTCGGCGACCGGCGGCAGGCCGGCCTTCGCCCAGTTGCCGGGCAGCACGTCGCCGACCTTGGCGGCCATCAGGGCGCCCAGCACGGCGGTGCCCAGGCTCCCGCCGACCTGCATCGCCGCCTGCTGGAGTCCGCCGGCCACGCCGGACAGCTCCAGCGGGGCGTTGCCGACGATGACCTCGGTGGCGCCGACGATGACCGGGCTGATGCCGAGGCCCATCAGGACGAACCAGAGCGACATCACGCCGGTGCCGGAGCCGGTGTCCAGGGTGGACATGCCGACCATGGCGCCGGTGGTGAGCAGCATCCCCACCATGATCGGGACGCGCGGGCCGAGCTTGCCGATCGCGATGCCGGCCAGCGGCGAGCCGACGATCATCATGCCGGTCATCGGCAGCAGGTGGACGCCGGCGTCGACCGGCTTCATGCCGTGCACGTTCTGCAGGTAGAAGGTCACGAAGAAGATCGCACCGAAGAACGCGAAGGCCATCAGCACCATCAGCAGCACGCCCGCCGACAGCGGCACCGAGCGGAACAGGCTGAGCGGGATCAGCGGCTCCTCCGCCCGGCCCTGCCAGAGCGCGAAGAGCACCATCAGCACCACGGCGCCGCCCAGGAACAGCAGCGTCCGCCCGTCGCCCCAGCCCCACTCGGGGGCCTTGATGATGCCGAAGACCAGGGCGAACATCCCGACCGAGAGCAGTCCGATGCCCGGCAGGTCGAAGGACCTGGCGGCGTTCTCGGCCCGCACGTCGCGCAGGATCCACAGGCCGAGGGCGAGCGCGATCAGGCCGACCGGGATGTTGATGAAGAACACCGACTCCCAGCTGACGTGCTCGACCAGCAGGCCTCCGACGATCGGACCGGCCGCGGTGGAGGCGCCGATCACGCCGCCCCAGATGCCGATCGCCATGTTGAGCCGCTCGGCCGGGAAGGCCCCGCGCAGCAGGCCGAGCGCGGCCGGCTGGAGCAGCGCGCCGAACAGCCCCTGGAGCACCCGGAAGGCGATCACGGTCCGGATGTTGCCGGCGAAACCGATCGCGGCCGAGGTGGCGGCGAAGCCGACCGCGCCGACCAGGAAGGTGCTCTTGTGGCCGAAGCGGTCGCCGATCTTGCCCGCGGTGATCAGGAAGACGGCGAGCGCCAGCAGGTAGCCGCTGGTGACCCACTGGATCTCCGAGGGCGCGGCCTCCAGCTTCTCCTGGATCACCGGGTTGGCGATGGCGACGATGGTGCCGTCCAGGGCGACCATCATGACGCCGACCGCGACGGTCAGCAGGGTCAGCCAGGGGTGGCCCTTGAGCCCCCCGGACGACGGATTCGGTGGCGGCGGTGCGTCCGCCTCGGAGTTCTTGACGACGGACTGACTCATCTGGGCCCTCCGTGGGCGTGGCAGAGACCGGGACACGACGGTGGCGCTGCGACGACCCACCCGTCCCCACGAGTGCCCGGCCGACGAGCGCCACTCCGGCAGATTATGTCAGTCGCTGACATTCGGCAAACAATGACTTCTGACCTGCACTGACATTTGTCAGGCGGCTAAGGTTGACCTCCCACCCCGAACCAGCGCCCCGGAAGGCCCCCGCCATGGCCGCTCGCACCGCCCACCCCGTCGGCACCCCGGAGGACCTCGGCCGGGCACCCGGCCTGCGGGAGCGCAAGAAGCAGCAGACCCGGGACGCCCTGGTACAGGCCGCCCACGCGCTCTTCCTCGGTCAGGGCTTCGCCCGGACGACCGTCGACGAGATCGCCTCCGCCGTCGACGTCTCCCAGCGCACCTTCTTCCGGTACTTCGCCAACAAGGACGAGGTCGCCCTCGCCGTGATGGCCGACGCCGAGGACTACTTCATCCACTGCCTGCGCCACCGCCCGGCCGAGGAGACCCCGCTCCAGGCTCTGCGCGCCTCGATCGTCAAGGCCTGGCGCGACCTCGGGAACGCCCGGACCTCCGGGCCCGGCTCGATCAGCAGCGCCCTCGAACTGCTGCGGATCATCGAGGAGACGCCCGCGCTGCTCGCCGCCCACCTGCGCCGGGTCACCGAACAGGAACGGCTGGTCGTCCAGGTGCTCGCCGAGCGCGAGGGGCTGGACCCGGCCCGGGACCTGCGCCCGGTCGTGCTCGCCGCCGTCTTCGGCAGTCTGCTGCGCGCCGCCCACCTGTCCTGGACCGCCGAGCAGGAACCGGCCGGCCCCGAGGGCATGGTCGCGGTCATCGAGCGGTACTTCGACCAGCTCGGCCCCGCCCTGGCCGGCCACTGGCGGCCCTGAGCCCGCCGGTCGTACCCGAGTACTACGCCGGATTCCGGTCCCCGGTCGGACGCCGGGCCACCACCGCGCCCCTAGTCTGGCCGGATGATCAAGTCGACCGCCGGGTCCGGCACCGTCGGCGCGCTGCGGGCCCTGCTCGGCACGCTCGCCCGGCCGTCCTCCGACCACACCCCGCTGCTGGCCCAGTCCCCCCGCCCGTGGGTCCGCCACCTCCCGTACGTCCTCGCGGTGGCCGCGATCGCCTCGCTGCTGCCCAGCGGGATCAACGTGATGGCCAACGACTACGGGCTCAACGGAGGGGTCGCCGGCGCCCTGGCCGTCGCGCAGACCGCGCCGCTGCTGCTCGCCGTGAGCCGGCCGCTGGCCGCCTGGTGGATGATCGGCACCACCGACCTGCTGGCCTCCCTGCTGGTCCTGACCAGCGGGAGCGGGGGCGGCGGCCCCTGGCCGTGGATCCCCACCAGCCTGGTCGGCTACCTGTTCCTGATGGTGCCGCTCTCCCTCCGCGAGCCGAGGCGCACCCTGGTCGCGGTCTGGCTGGTCACCGCCGGTACCGGGATCGCGCTGTCGATCGCCGGAACGGGTTCCCACTACACCGGCGACAACGCCGTCCTCGCGATCGCCCTGACCGGCGCCGTCCTGGTGCTCGGCGGAGCCCTGCGGGAACGCGCCGAGGTCCGCCGGCTGCTCGCCGAGCAGGAGCAGATCAGCGAGGTGGAGCGCGAGCGCCGCACCCTGCTGGAGGAACGCGCCCGGATCGCCCGGGAGTTGCACGACGTGGTGGCCCACCACATGTCGGTGATCGCGGTGCAGGCCGCCAGCGCGCCGTACCGGATCGAGGGCGTCCCGGCCGACGCCGTCGAGGAGTTCACCGCGATCGCCGGCACCGCGCGCGAGTCGCTGGCCGAGATGCGCCGGCTGCTCGGCGTGCTGCGCAGCGAGGAGTCCGCCGGGGAAACCGCCCCGCAGCCGGGGGTCGGCCAACTCGCCCAGCTCGTCGAGACGGTGGGGCGGGCCGGCGTGCCCGCCGAACTGACCGTGGACGAGGGACTGGCCGAACGGGTGCCGCAGGCCGTCGGCCTCTCCGCGTACCGGATCGTCCAGGAGGCGCTGGCCAACGTGGTCCGGCACGCCCCCGGCGCGCGGGCCTGGGTGTCGCTGTCGGCGGACGGCCCTGAGCTGCGGCTCACCGTGGTCAACGCGGCCCCGCCGCAGCGCACCGACTCGCTGGAGGCCTCGGTCGAGGGCACCGGGCACGGTCTGGTCGGAATGCGGGAACGCGTCCGGCTGGTCGATGGCAGGCTGGACACCGGCCCGCTGCCGGACGGCGGCTTCAAGGTGGCCGCCGTCCTGCCCCTCGACCTTCCTCTGGAGAATCCCGCATGACCATCCGCGTGATCATCGTCGACGACCAGGCCATGGTGCGGGCCGGCTTCGCCGCGCTGCTCAACGCCCAGAGCGACATCGACGTGGTGGGGGACGCGGCGGACGGCGCCCAGGCCCTGGAGGTCACCGGCCGCACCCACCCGGACGTGGTGCTGATGGACGTGCGGATGCCCGTCATGGACGGCCTGGAGGCCGCCCGGAAGCTGCTCGACCCTGCCGTCCCGGGCGCGCACCGCCCCAAGGTGCTGATGCTGACCACCTTCGACGTGGACGACTACGTGTACGAGGCGCTGCGCGCCGGGGCCAGCGGCTTCCTCCTCAAGGACGCCCCGCCCGCCGACCTGATCGCCGCGGTGCGGGTGGTCGCGGCCGGCGAGGCGCTGCTCGCCCCCTCCGTCACCCGCCGGCTGATCGCGGACTTCGCCCGCAACCGGCCCGCCAGGCGCCGCGACCCCAAGCTGCGGCTCAACGGCCTGACCCCGCGCGAGACCGAGGTGCTGGAGCTGATCGCCCGCGGCCTGTCCAACCAGGAGATCGCCGCCCAGCTGGTGCTCGCCGAACAGACCGTCAAGACCCACATCGGGCGCATCCTCGGCAAGCTCGACCTGCGCGACCGCGCCCAGGCCGTGGTGCTGGCGTACGAGTCGGGGCTGGTGACCCCCGGCGGATAAGGGGGATATCCCCCTCATACCCGGGTAGCACCCGGGAGTTGGCCCCGCGGTGTGACGTCCGCGGGGCCGTCGCGTTCCTACCTTCCTCCCCGTCGGCAACCGCATCCGGTCGCCGGCCCAACGGGCAGAGGAGATCAGGGACATGCGCAAGTTCCGGACCAGGCGGGCGATCGCCGCGACCGCGGTGGCGCTGGCGGCCGTGCTCGGCGCGGGCGGCTGGGCCGCCGACACCCAGACCGCCGTCACCGGTCCACCCCCCGGCAGCGCCGCCTGGACCGCCGACACCGCGCTCGGCCTCCACCCGCCCGACCCGGCCACCAGCACACCGGCCGAAGTCGCGGCCTTCTTCGCTGGGTTGACGCCCACTCAGCAGGACGGCCTGGCCGTCCGGCACCCCCTGGTGGTCGGCAACCTGGACGGCGCCCCGGTCCCTCTCCGGTACCGCGCCAACGCCCTGGCCCTCGCCGCCGAACGCACCCGGGAACTCGCCCGGACCACCGACCCGGCCCTCACCCCGCAGGACCAGCAGGCCGCCCGCGCCCGCGCCGAGCGCTACCGCAGCCTGCTGGACGGCGACCGGCGGATCCTCGCCTTCGACCCGCGCGGCCGCGGCCAGGTCGCCGAGGTGTTCGGCGACCTCACCACCGCCGCCCGCACCGCCGTGATCGTTCCCGGCTCGGACATCGACCTGATGACCTTCGACCGCGCCACCGACCCGTACGGCACCCCGGCCGGCATGGCCCGGGCCCTGCGGCAGGCCACCGACGGGGGAACGGCCGTGATCGCCTGGGCCGGCTACACCACCCCGGTCGGCGTGGGTGTCGACGCCGCCGCCGAGGACCTCGCCCGGGCCGGCGCCACCCGCCTCACCCGGCTGCTCGACGGACTCGCCGTCAGCACCCGCCCGCAGGCCCCGCCCACGGTGTTCTGCCACAGCTACGGCTCGGTGGTCTGCGGGCTGGCCCGCCCCACCCCGGCCCTCGCCTCTGCCCTGGTGGTGCTCGGCTCGCCCGGCATGGGCGTCGGCTCGGCCGCCGACCTCGACCCGGGCGTCCCGCTCTGGGCCACCACCCGCAACGGCTCCGACTGGATCGGCGACGTGCCCAACGTCCGTCTGTTCGGCCTCGGCCACGGCGCCGACCCGACCGGGCCCGGCTTCGGTGCCCGCCCGCTGCCCTCCACCGGATCCCACGGCCACACCGGCTACTTCGCCCCCGGCACCGCCTCGCTCGCCGCCTACGCCGCCATCGCCCTCGGGCGCTGAGGGCCCTCCGGCACCCGAACCGCTCCACGCCCCCCGACACCCGCACCGGAAGGAGCACCGCCATGGCCCACCCGCTCGCCACCCTGCGCCGCGCCGCCGAGAAGGTCGACGCCAAGACCCCCGCGACCCGCGACCGCGCCCTGGACGGGCTGCGCGCAATCGCCCTGCTCTCCGTCCCCGTCGGCCACTGGATGCTCGGCGGCCTGACCCTCTCCTCCGACGGCGCCCTGCACAACGCCAGCCCGCTCTCCTCGCTCGGCTTCTTCGCCCCGGTCAGCTGGGTGCTCCAGATGCTCGGGGTGTTCTTCCTGGTCGGCGGCCACTCCTCGGTCCGCTCGCTGGAGCGGGCCCGGGAGAAGGGTCTGACCTACGCGGGCTGGCTGCGTGCCCGGACCGTCCGGCTGCTGCGGCCGGTGCTCGGGGTGACGGCGGTGTGGGCGCTGCTGATCCCGCTGCTGCCCCGGCTCGGCGTGCCGGGGGACACCCTGCGCACCGGCGCGACGCTGGTGGTGCAGCCGCTCTGGTACATCGGGGTGTACCTGGCGCTGACCGCGCTCACCCCGCTCTGCTCGGCCTTCGGGCGGCGGCTCGGCCTGTGGTCGGCGGGCCTGCTGCCGGCCTCGGTCGCCGTGGTCGACCTGCTGCGGTACGGGCCGTGGGCCGAGGCGGTGCCGTCCTGGGTCGGGCTGCTGAACCTGCTGCCGGGCTGGATGTTCGGCTACCAGCTGGGCGTGCTGTGGGCCCAGGGCCGGCTCGGCCGTCCGGCGGCCCGGGCGCTGCTGCTCGGCGGCGGCGCGCTGTTCGCGGTGCTGCTGGTGGTGTTCCACTACCCGGCCAGCATGGTCGGCGTGCCGGGCGTCGAGCGGACCAACTCGCACCCGCCGTCCCTGCTGGTGCTCGCCCTGGCGGCGGTCCAGTGCGGTGCCGCGGTGCTGCTGCGGGAGCGGCTGGGCCGGCTCCTGAGCCGCCGTCCGCTGCTCTGGCTGCCGGTGGTCGTGGTCAACCTGTCGGCGATGACGATCTTCTGCTGGCACCAGAGCGCGATGCTCGCGGTGGCGGTGCCCGGTGCGGCGGGCCTCGGCGCCCTGCCCGGGCTGACCACCTCGCCGGAGTCGCTCGGCTGGGTGGCCGCCCGGCTGGCCCTGCTTCCGCTGTTCGCCGCCGCCCTGGTCGCGATCGGGTGGTTCACCCGGCGCTTCGACGGCCCCTGGACCGGCTTCTCCCGGGCCGGCAAGGCGCTGGCCGGTGGCGCGGCGGCGCTCTTCGCCGCGTACGCGCTGGGAGTGGTGTGACGCACGCCGTCGACCACGGCACGGTAGGGGCGCGGACCAGCCGGTCCGCGCCCCTTCAACGGAAGTCCGCCCCGGCCGTCGGGACGCGCACCGGCCTCACCGCCCGCCCCGACGGCCGCGAGGTCGGTGCCCCGCTCTAACCTTCCGTCATGGTGACGTTCGACGAGTTCCGCGCGATGGCCCTGACCCTGCCGGAGGCCGCCCAGGAGCCGACCTGGGGCATCGAGACGCTGCGGGTGCGCGGAAAGGTCTTCGCGATGGGCGCGCCCGAGGGCGACAGCGTCACCGTCAAGGCCTCGCGCGAGGACCAGGCCGAGCTGATCGCCGCCGAGCCCGAGGTGTTCTCCTTCGCCCGGTACGTCGGGCGGCACGGCTGGGTGAGCGTCCGGCTGGACCTGGTCGACCCGGAGGAGCTGCACGACCTGGTCACCGAGGCCTGGCGGCGTACGGCCCCCACGCGACTGGTCCGCGAATTCGACACCCGGCCCTCCGCTTAGCACCCTCCGGAGGGCCGCACAAGGACGCCGGAAGGACACGCGCGGTTCATGTGATCCATTCCACAGTTTAGGCGGGTCCGTCACCCTCTCGTGACCTCTACGCTTGCGCAGGGAAGTTCAGCAGTCCAATCGCACCCTCCGGGCACCGCCCGAGAAACGGTGACGGGCCCCGAGGGAGTTGGTGCGGTGCGCAAGCGTCGACGCTGGAAGCGGGTACTGATCGGGGCGTTCGCGGGTTGTGCCGTGCTCGCCGACGCCGGTGCCTCGGCGGCCGCGGCAGCGGTCTCCTCCGAGCAGCTGGCGATCTCCACGCCCCCGGCCGGCAGCGCCGCCTGGGTGCAGGACCACTCCTTCGGCCGCTCCCTGCCCGACCCGGCCACCACCAGCCCGGCCGACGCCGCCGCCTTCTTCGCCTCGCTCGCCCCCACCGAGCTGGACCGGCTCGTCAAGGACTACCCGCTGGTCGTCGGCAACTACGACGGCGCCCCGCTGGACCTGCGCTACCGCGCCAACCGGATCGCCCTGGCCGCCGAGCGCGACGCCGCCCGGGTCCGCGCGGCCGACGGGAAGCTGGACGCCGACACCCGGGCGCTGGCCGTCTCCCGCGCCAACGACGTCGACCACCTGCTCGCCCCCGGCCGGCAGATCCTCGCCTTCGACCCGCGCGGCCGCGGCCTGGTCACCGAGGTCTGGGGCGACCTCGCCGATGCCGAGCGGATCTCCGTGGTCGTCCCCGGCTCGGACGCCGACCTCGGCCACTTCGACCAGGCGGCCGAGCCGCTGCGCGGCGCGGCCGGCATGGCCCGCGCCCTGTACGCCGAGGAGCAGCGCCAGGCCCCGGGCACCCGCACCGCGGTGATCGCCTGGACCGGGTACGTCACCCCCTCCGGCCTCGGCCCGGACGCGGCCACCTCCCGGCTCGCCGACGTCGCCGCGCCCCGGCTGCAGCGCCTGCTGGCCGGCCTCAAGGAGACCACCCGCCCGGACGCGCCCCCGGCACTGCTCTGCCACTCCTACGGCTCGGTGGTCTGCGGCACCGCCGCCCCGAAGATCCCGCGCGCGGCCGCCTCGCCGTCCGACACCTCGGGCATCACCGACATGATGGTGTTCGGCAGCCCCGGCATGGGCGTCCAGTCCGCCGGCGAACTCGGCGGCGGCGTGCACGTGTGGGCCACCCGCAACCCCAGCGACTGGATCGGCAACGTCCCGTTCCTGGAGGTCGGCAAGCTCGGCCACGGCGCCGACCCGACCGGCGGCGGCTTCGGCGCCGAGCGGATCTCCTCCGCCCGGGCCTCCGGCCACAACGGCTACTTCACCGACGGCACCGACAGCCTGCACAACTTCGCGGCCATCTCCCTCGGGGACTACCGCGACGTCGTCCGGGCACAGCCCGACTCCTAGCCCCAATGCCGGTGACTTAAAGATCGTTTCAGAATGACTTTCGAAGGCGCCGGAGGCAGATGATGCTGCAGGCGAGATCGAGTAGTCCCTGGTGGAGATCGGCGCGTCGCTCGTAGCGGGTACGGAGGCGCTTGAACTGGTGGAGCCAGGCGAAGGCGCGCTCTACGACCCAGCGGACCTTGCCGAGTCCGGAGCCGTGGGCGACGCCGCGTCGGGCGATCATCGGCTTGATGCCGCGCTTCCACAGCAGGCGGCGGTACTTGTCGAAGTCGTAGCCCCGGTCGGCGAACAGCCGCCGGGGCCTGCGCCGCGGGCGTCCTCGCAGTCCTCGAATCGGCGGTATCGCGTCCAGCAGGGGCAGCAGCTGGGTGACGTCGTGGCGATTGCCCCCAGTGAGCGTCACGGCAAGCGGGGTGCCGTAACGGTCAACGATCACATGGTGTTTGGAGCCGGGGCGGGCGCGGTCGACGGGCGAGGGGCCGACATGATCCCCCCTTTGAGGGCCCGGACATGCGAGCCGTCCACGGCGCAGTCATCCAGGTCCAGCAGGTCCGCGCGGCGCAGTTCGGTCAGCAGCGCGGCGTGCAGGCGGGGCCAGAGGCCGGCCTCGGTCCAGTCCCGCAGTCGACGCCAGGCCGTGACTCCGGAGCAGCCCACGGTCTGCGCGGGGACATCGCGCCATGCGACACCGGTCC
>NZ_JBHWDU010000051.1:0-59289 GCF_042734825.1 Kitasatospora sp. NPDC059648
GGCCCTACGGGATCGCCACCGCCGTACCGGAGACCCGCACCCGGGCGTCCTCGGCACGCAGTTCGACCCGCAGGACGCCCGGGCGGCCGAGGTCCTCGCCCTGGTGCAGCGTCAGCACCGTAGGCGCCGCCACCTCGCCCAGTTCGCGCAGGTAGGCGCCGAAGGCCGCCGCGGCGGCGCCGGTGGCCGGGTCCTCGACCACGCCGCCGACCGGGAACGGGTCGCGGACGTGGAAGACCTCGGCGGCCTCGCGCCAGACCAGCTGCAGGGTGACCAGGTCGCGGGCGCGCATGAAGGCGGCCAGGCCGTCGAAGTCGTAGTCCAGCCGGGCCAGTCGGGCCCGGGTGCCCGCGGCGAGGACCAGGTGCCGGGCACCGGCGTAGGCGATCCGCGGCGGGAGCGCCGGATCCAGGTCGGCGGCCGCCCAGCCGAGCAGCGCGAGCGCCTCCTCGACGTCCGGCGCCGGCACCTCCTCGACCTTCGGCTCGACGCTGGTCAGCGTCGCCCGCAGGCCGTCGGCACCGCGCTCGACCTCGACCGGGACGTCACCGGCGGCGGTGTCGAACACGTACCGCCCGGGGCCGGTCCGGTCGGCGAGCGCGACGGCGGCGGCCACCGTCGCGTGCCCGCAGAACGGCACCTCGGTGAGCGGGCTGAAGTACCGCACACGGTAGGTGCCCTGGGCGTCCCCGGGGGTCAGGAAGGCGGTCTCGGAGTACCCGACCTCGGCGGCGACGGCGAGCATCCGCTCCTCGGTCAGTCCGGTGGCGTCGAGCACCACGCCCGCCGGGTTGCCGCCCTCGGGGCGGATCGCGAAGGCGGCGTAGCGAAGGATCTCAGGGGCGTCGTCGGTCATGACCGGACGAACGTCCCGCCGGTGACCGCTGTTCCCGGCGGCCCGGATCACCGCAGCACCGCCTCCAGGAAGTCCGAGCCCAGCCGGGCGCTGCCGGCCAGGTCCAGCTGGTAGAGCATGTACCGCCCGCGCCGCTCGGTGACCAGCAGCCCGGCCCTGCGCAGCACGGCCAGGTGGCGGGACACCTCGGGCGCGCTGAGCTGCCAGGCGGTGGCGAGTTCGCCGGTGGTGTGCGGGCCGCGGGCGATGGTGCGGGCCAGCCGCAGCCGGACCGGGTGGGCGAGCGCCTCCAGCCGCTGCTGGACCAGGGCCAGCGAGACCGGCTCGGGCAGGCCCGCCTCGGCGACGGGGTACTGGAGCACCGGCCGCCAGCCCTGGGCGTACACCGCCAGCAGATGGGGGCGGCCGAAGACGGTGGGGATGAAGGTGACGCCGCCCCGGTCGGCGGCGTTGGCGGTGCTGTCCTGGAGCTTGTCGATGACGATCCGCCGCCGCCCGTCGCGCTCGTCCAGGGAGACCGAGGGGGACATCGCGGCGACCGCCTCGGCGAGGCCGCGGCGGGCGAGCAGGTCGGCCTTGTGCCGGGCGTCGGCGGCGAGGTCCGGCAGGACGCGCTCCCAGGCGTCGCCGAAGAACGCGGACCGGCAGTCCTCCAGCAGCTTCCGTACCAGGGCCCGGACCGCGGGCGGATCGGCGAGCAGCCGCTCGGCGAAGGCGGCCTGCCGGGGGCCCCGGGCGAGGGCGAGGTCACGGGCGCGCTCGTTGGCGACCGGATCGGTGAGCGGGGAGGCCAGCCGGTAGGGGAAACGGGAGGCGCCGCAGGTGGTGATCAGGGCGGAGGCGACGTACCGCTCGTCGTCGAGCCGGTCGACGGCGTCGAGCTCCTCGGCGAGGGTGGTGCCGGGCAGGCCGGGGACGAGGAAGTCGGCGCGCGAGGAGCGCCACAGGAAGTCGGCCTCCAGCAGCCGCTCGGCGAGCTCCGGCGGGATCGCGGCGGTGGTGCTGGCCGCCCAGCCGTGCAGCGCCGGATGGTGCGCGGGCTCGGAGAGCACGTGCAGCATGGCGTTCAGCTCGGCGAGCGGGGAGGGGCTGAAGAGCAGGCGCTCCTCGGACAGACCGGTGATGTCGATCGTCACACTCATGCGCCCACCTCACCGCGCTCGGCAGGGGCGTTCGCCCGCCCGCCCCTCTTGATGGCCCGTTCGCTCCGCTCACTCACGACTGCGATCCTGCCACCCCCTCTGACCTGACCCGCCGTCGATTGACGCCAATCGTCAATCGACGGGACACCGCCCCCCACCCGGGCGGACCGTACCGGCCATGAGTGTGACCCAGGAGAAGTCCGTCCATGACCACGCCGCCGTCCGCGCCGGCGAGCCGCCCGCCCCGCCGATCGGCACCGGCCGCAACGGCCCGTCCGCTCTGCTGAGCCTGCTGACCGCCGCCGGCGGCCCCCGCTACGCGGCGGCGCTCGCCGTGGACGCGGTCGGCGGCGGCATGCTGCGCCCGTTCCTGCTGCTGTACGGCGTCGGGGTGCTGCACCTGCGCGCCGGGTCGGTCGGCCTGGCCCTGTCCGCCGGGATGGTCGCGGGCCTGCTGGTGGTGCCGCTGACCGGCCGTTGGATCGACAGCGGCGCCCGCACCCTGCCCGCCGCGGTCACCCTGGTGCTCCGGTCGGCGGGCGCGCTCACCCTCCTGACGGCCGACGGGCTGCCGCTGTTCACCGCGGCGGCCGTGCTGTTCGGCATCGGCAGCCAGTCCTGGCCGACCACCCACGCCGCCGTGGTGAGCACCCTGACCGAGGGTCGGCTGCGGGACGCCGCGCTCGCGGCCGGCAAGTCGGTGCGCAACGCGGGCCTGGGCGCGGGCGCGCTGCTGGCCACCGTCGCGGTGGCCGGCGGGACGGACTCGATCCGCCTGCTGGCCGGGGTCACGGGCGTGGCCTGCCTGGTCGCCGCCGCACTGGTCGGGTCGCTGCGGGTCCGGGCGCCGCAGAAGGTCGCCGAGCGGGCGGGGGCCGCCGGGGCGACGGGCGAGCCGCTGCGCCGGATCACCCTGCTGAGCCTCGCCAACCTGCCCTACGCGTTCTGCTTCGACGTGCTGGAGGTGGCGCTGCCCGCGCTGCTGGTGCTCCACCTGCACACCTCGGCGGCCTGGTCCTCGGGCGTGTTCGTGGGCAACACCGTGCTGGTGATCTCGCTGCAGCTGGCCATCGTGCTCCGGCTGGCGAGGCGCTCGCGGCGGGCCGTACTGGCGGCCGCGGGAGCGACGCTGAGCGTCTCGTACCTGGGCTTCTGGGCGGCCGGTTCGCTGGGCGGCACCTCGGGGGCGGCGGGCGTCGCGGCGGTGGCCGTGCTGTACACGCTGGGCGAGATCCTCTACACCGGCTCGGGCACGGCCCTGGTGGCGGCCTCCGCCCCGCCGCACCTGCTCGGGCGGGCGCTGGCCCGCTGGGAGCTGTCCTCGGGGGTGGGCCGGGCGGCGGCGCCGGCGGTGCTGACGGCGCTGCTGGCCTCCGGCCCCGGGCTGCTGTGGGGAGCGCTCGCGGTGACCACGGCGGTCGGGGCACTGGCGGTGCTGCGGCTGGGACCGGCGGAGTAGGGCGCGTCCGACAACTGGCGTCGGATCAGCGTGCCGCACGCCCGGCGGGAATCGTCGGACACGCCCTGGTGCCGACCGGATGGGACGATCACCCGCATGGCCCTCCCCGGGCGGCGGCTCCGGATGCGGAGCGGGTCCCCAGCGCCGATCCTGGCGACGAGCCGTGCCCGGCCCGAGGAAGGAACTGATAGAAGCATGAGTGCTCTCGACTTCGAGATCATCGACGCGCCCGACAGCTCGCTCAACAAGACCGCCGTCCTGGTCACCGGCCCGAACGACGCCATGCTGGTGGACGCCGGGTTCACCCGTTCCGACGGGCGCCGGCTGGTCGAGCGGGTGCGGGCCACCGGCAAGCGGCTGACCACCGTGTTCGTCAGCCACGGCGACCCGGACTTCTACTTCGGCGCCCAGGAGGTCCAGGACGCCTTCCCCCGGGCCCGCTTCCTCGCCACCGCCTCGACCGTGGAGCACATCCAGGAGACCTTCGAGGAGAAGCTGCGCGCCTGGGCGCGCCTGGGCCCCGAGCTGCCGACCCGGCTGGTGCGCCCCGAGGTGCTGCCCGGGGACGAAATCGTCTTCGAGGGACACCGTTTCGAACTGCGCGGCGCCGACTTCCACCTGCCCGACCGGCACTACCTGTGGCAGCACCACCACCGCGCGGTGCTCGGCGGCGTGCTGCTCTTCGAGGGCCTGCACGTGTGGACGGCCGACACCCCGACCGCCGCCCAACGGGCCGCCTGGATCGACCTGTTGGACGGCATGGAGGCGCTCCACCCGACCTGGGTGGCGGCCGGCCACCGGGTCGCCGACGCCCCCACCGACCTGAACGCCGTCGACCACACCCGTGCGTACCTGCGCGCCTTCGAGACCGAACTGGGCCGCAACGCCGACGCGGCCGCCACCAAGGAGGCGCTGGAGCGGCGCTTCCCCGATCTGGGGCTGCGGATCGCGGTCGACATCGGTACCAAAGTCGCCAAGGGCGAGATGGCGTGGGGGTGAGCACCCGGTGATCGAGATCCCCAGGGACGTCGCCGGCTTCGCCGAGTCCCCGGCCCCCGCCGACGTGGTGCGCCGCCAGTACCTGGCCTCCGCCCGGGGCGACCTGGCCGCGCTGCGCAGCACCCTCGCCGAGGACGTCGAGTGGACCGAGATGGCGGGCTTCCCGCTGGCCGGCACCTACCGAACCCCGAAGAGCGTCACCGCCAACGTCATGGAGCGCCTGGCCGCCGAGTGGGACCACTGGACGACGCACGACGACACCTACGTGGTGGACGGCGAGAACGTGGTGGTGCTGGCCCGCTACACGGCCGTGCACAAGACCACCGGAAAGCCGCTCTCGGTCCGGACCGCCCACCACTTCACGGTGCGCGGCGGCCGGATCGTCCGTTTCGAGCAGTTCACCGACACCGCTCTGGTCAGGGAGGCGATGACCGACTGAGCCGGAGCCCCGCGACCGCGCCGTTCACCCGAACGGGTCAGCGTGGCGCGGCGCGCCCGGCGCGGTCTCGACAGACCACCCGGACGGCGGCAGGCTGACCCCGGATCTGCAACGGAGCGCGAGGAGTCGGGAATGGCGGACAGCGGGCGGCCGATCGTGATCGTCGGGGCCTCCCTGGGCGGTGCCAAGGCTGCCGAGGCACTGCGGGAGGCCGGGTACCGGGGCGGCATCGTCCTGATCGGCGATGAGCACGAACGCCCCTACGAGCGGCCGCCGTTGTCCAAGGGCTACCTGATGGGCAAGGACAACCGGGAGAAGATCTACGTCCACCCGCCGCAGTGGTACGCCGACCATGACGTCACCCTGCGCCTCGGCACGGCGGTGGCCGCGATCGACCCGGCCGACCGCACCGTGACCCTCACCGACGACGGCCGGCTGCCCTACGACAAGCTGCTGCTGACCACCGGCTCGGTGCCGCGCCGGCTGCCGGTGCCCGGCGCGGACCAGGAGGGCGTGCTCTACCTGCGCCGGGTGGAGGACAGCGAGCGGATCAAGGCCGCGCTGCGCCCGGGCGCCCGGATCGCGGTGATCGGCGCCGGCTGGATCGGCCTGGAGGTGGCGGCTGCGGCCCGTACGGCGGGTGCCGAGGTGACCGTCCTGGAGTCCTTGGAGCTGCCGCTGCTGCGGGTGCTCGGCCGGGAGGTCGCCCAGGTCTTCGCCGACCTGCACCGCGACCACGGGGTGGACCTGCGCTTCGGCGTGCAGGTGACCGAACTGATCGGCGCCGACGGCACGGTGAGCGGCGTGCGGCTCGGCGACGGCAGCGAGGTGGCGGCCGACGCGGTGGTGATCGGCATCGGCATCTCCCCCGCCACCGCCCTGGCCGAGGCCGCCGGCCTGGAGGTCGACAACGGCATCAAGACCGACCAGCACCTGCGCACCTCGGCCCCGGACGTGTACGCGGCCGGCGACGTCGCCAACGCCTACCACCCGCTGTTCGGCAGGCACGTCCGGGTCGAGCACTGGGCCAACGCCCTCAACCAGCCGCAGACCGCCGCCCGCGCGATGCTCGGGCAGCCGGACGCGGTGTACGACCGTGTCCCGTACTTCTTCACGGATGCCGAGTGGACACCCCGGCATCCTAACGAGCCGGTGGCCTCGCGGGACAAGCTGAGCATGGAATACCTCGGCTACGTCGAGCCCGACGGCTACGACAGGGTCGTGTTCCGAGGGGACGTGAAGGCCAACGAGTTCATCGCGTTCTGGCTCAAGGACGGCCGGGTCCTCGCCGGTATGAACATGAACCTCTGGGATGTCACCGAACCGATCCGCGAACTGATCGTCTCCAAGCGCGTGGTGGACGCCGACCGCCTGGCGGACCCGAACATCGCCCTCGGCGAGGTCTGACTTAGCCGGCTGTTCCGACGCGGCTTCGGCCCACTCGACCTGTTCCTCCACCGGTTACCCGACCAGCCGCGGCTGGTACAACTGGCCCGCCGGCCAGTGCAGCTTCGCGGGCGGCGAGTTCTACAACAACGACGGTCAGCTGCCCGCCGGCGACACCTGCTACGAGTACGACGTCTACCCGCGCGCCCGCGGCAACCACCGGGACGCCTACCGGATCATCGTCGACGCCAACACCGGCACGGTCTGGTACTCCCCCAACCACTACCGGGACTTCTACCGCTGTAGGAGCGCATCGACCGCCCGGGGGCGGCGCCACTCCACCAGGGAAACGGCGTCGCCCCCGGTTCTGGCCGTGGCATCCAGGACCGCGCGGTAGTTCGCGCGGGAACGTGAGTTGGACCCGCCTCCAGGTGAGTACGGTCCTGCGGCCGCCCTGTCCCGGTGGCCCAGGCAAGGCGGACGGCACGGCGCATCAGGTGTCCCGGAGTCGACCGGCCCCTCGGGCGATCAGGGCCGCCTGGACGGTTGCAGGATGTCGACGCCGATGTCGGCGGCGGTGCTCGCGCAGCTCCGGCCGGCGCCCCTGGAACAGGGGACCGCCTACCCCCGCGCCGCCACGCTCCGTCTCCATGGCGTCGGTGGACTCCGTCCGGCGCCCGGCCCGGCCAGGTCTCGGCAACCAGGTCCAGGTCCCGACCACGCGGGGTATGGGTCGAGCTCCTGGGCCGGGCCGCCACGCCCGCCCGCGGCATCGCGCTGGCGGCAACCGCTGGTGCCCGGTGGCTCACCCCCAGGGCTGAGCGACCAGCCAGCTGGTGTCGGCGGCCCAACTGGTACTGCTGTCCCATGCATTGGCGCCGCCGTTGGAGGCGATGTAGGCCGTGTAGTTGTAGTGGCGGAGGTAGTTCGTCGGGAAGTTGACCGACCGGAAGGACGTGCCGGCCCCGCTGTTGCCCTTGGTGGGGCAGAAGGTGGCGTCCTTCGCGAACGAGCTGCCGCCGGTGTCGGCGTCCAGGTAGAGCTGGTAGTTGGAGTGGTGCAGGAACCGGCCGGGGCTGTTGGCGGACTCGAACGACAGGCAGGAGGTGTCGGCCAGTCCGGCGCGGACGATCCAGGTGGCGTCGGCCTTGTCCGCGGCCGAGCTGGAGGAGCTGGTGTCGGAGATGACGACCTTGTTGTCGGCGGAGTCGTGGCGGAGGTAGTGGGAGGTGCAGCAGGGCGCGGTGGTGGCCCGCAGGGAGATCCGGGAGCCGGGGGTCAGCGTGCCGGTGCCGGTCGAGCCGCTGTCGTAACCGGCGGCGGTGATGTTGGCCTGGACGGCGTTCTCGGTGGCGTCGGAGGGGTAGCCCTGGGTCATGACGCCCTCGTAGAAGGTCCCGGCGCTGGCGTTGCTGTTGTCGCCGCCGGTGCCGAGGATGATCGCGTCCTGCTTCTTCATCGGGTTGTAGCCGCCAGCGGTGGGGCGTATGCCGTTGAAGAAGGTGGACGGGCTTCCCGCCTGGGCGTCGCCGCCGCGGATGGCCCACTGGTTCGGGCCGCCCTTGAGCATGGCCGTCAGGAAGCGGTTGTTGACGCTGGGGTCATTGGCGTTGAAGCCGCGGTTGACGCCGGAGAACAGGCCGTTCTCCAGGTCGGCCATGACCCAGGGACCGTTGCCGCTGCCGTAGCCCCAGCCCTTGCTGTTGCCGAAGTAGAGGGCCTCCATGGTGCCGTTGCCGTCGTCGTTGCCGGTCGTCTCGGCGTTGCCGTAGTCGAAGCAGCAGCCGCCGTTGAAGTGCGTGCCGTCGAAGATCGCGTACATGCCCTCGGGCTGGTCGCCGGTCGCGACGCCGTTGGTGTGGTTGTTCCGGTAGCCGGTCCCGGGGGCCGCGTAGACGCCGTACGCCTTGTGGCCGGCGACGGTGACCGGCGCCTCGAAGGCGTTGGCCAGGTTGTCGTTCCCGCCCTCGGCCGGCCCGGGCCAGTGCCCCCTGAGCGCCTGGGTGAGGTGGTTGCCCTTGCCGGACTGGTCGTAGGTGACGGTGATGACGCAGCTGGTGCCGGCGCAGAAGGAGTCGGAGCCCTGTCCCCCGGCCGAATCATCCGAAGTCCGGCAGCTCGCCATCACCATCGACCGCCTCCGAGAACCGGCAACAAGGACTGTGGGCGCCGAAGCGGGTCGATCAACGGCAAGGGTCAGGGTCTGGCCCCCCGAGGGGGGCCTGAGCCCGCACGCACCTCTGCCCGGCGGGCCGGGAGCGGCGCGGGCAGAGGTGCGCCTTGCCTTTCAGTCGCCGTTGGCGGTGAGGGGGATGCGCAGGCCGACCCGGTAGCCGCCTTCGGTGGTCGGGCCGGCTTCGAGGCACCGTGGCCCGCTACCGGTGGCGAGGGACCTGCGTCCCCAACCCCGGAACTCCACAGACCGATTGACGGAGCCTCCGTGGAGAGCCCGCTGCATGACGGGATACGCAACGTCGAGCGCGTACCTGGCGGGAGCTTTCAGCGCGCGAGCGCGGGCCGGTCGGTCGCGCGGATCGCGCTGTTCAGAGCGGCGTGAGCTGACCAATGACCCCGGCCGCCTCGATCCAACGACAAGGGTGCGCGAAAGCTCAGCCGCCGGATGGACCGGGGCTGCCGCGCCGTCGTAGGAGCCACGGGCTGGCCCCGCGTGCCATCGACGGCTACCGACGGTGCGGGGCCTGGTCGGACCGCAGGTGTTCTCTGAGCCACTGTTCGGTGTTGCTCACGTGCAGCAGTGCGGTGGCCTGGCTGCGGAGGACGTCGCGGGTGGACAGGGCGTGGAAGATCGCCTCGTGCTCGGCGAGGGTCCGGCTCGCGGCCTGGGCGTCGACCAGGCCGCGCCAGATGCGGGCACGCAGCGTGCGGCCGGAGATGCCTTCGAGAAGGGTGAGCAGCGTCTCGTTACCCGTGGCCGCGATGACGACGCGGTGGAAGGCGGCGTCGTGGATGTTGAGCTGCTCGACGTCGTCGCGAGCCTCGCGCATGGCTTCGAGGTGCTGCTTCACCTCGGCAAGCTGCTCGTCGGAGATCCGGGTGGCGGCCAGGGCGGTGGCGACCGGTTCGAGCAGGCGCCGCACCTCCATGAGGTCCTGCAGCGCGGAGGAGTCGCCCTGCAGTAGTTCCACCGCCCCGCCGATCCCTTCCAGGAGCAGGCTCGGCTGCAGGCTGGTCACGTACGTGCCGTCACCCCGCCGGACCTCCAGAACCCGCGCGACTGCCAGCGCCTTGACCGCCTCACGGGCCAAGTTGCGGGACAGGCCCAGCTGGGCTGCCAGGTCCGGCTCCGGCGGCAGCTTGGAGCCCGGAGGCAGCGCACCCGTGCGGATCAGCTCGCGGAGCTGCGCTATGGCCTTGTCCGTCAGGGACACTTCGGACTCCTTCCGGAATCGTTCACCGTGGACACGTCCGACCTGATCAGTCCTCGGGCACGGAGGTCATCCCAGAGACCTTCGGGGATCCGCTGATCGTAGAGCTCCACGTTTCGCACAACCTGCTCCGCATTCCGCACACCGAGCGTGACGTTGATGATACTGGGATGGGTGCGCGGAAAGGCGATCGCGGCGGCGGGCAGGGTCGTGCCGTGCGCCGTGCAGACGTCGGCGATCGCCCTGGCGCGGGCCACCAGGGCAGGCGGGGCGTCCTGGTAGTCGTACTTCATGCCCTCGGCGGGGAGGTCGCGGGAGAGCAGCCCCGAGTTGAAGACGCCGACCGCCACGACGCTCTTGCCGAGTTTCCGCGCGGCGGGCAGGACATCGTCCAGAGCCGACTGGTCGAGGAGTGTGTAGCGCCCGGCCAGCATGACCAGGTCGGCTGCGGTCTCGTTCAGGAAGCGGGCCAGCATGGCCGACTGGTTCATGCCGGCGCCGATCGCACCGATCACCCTCTGGTCGCGGAGGTCCGCGAGGGCGGGCATGGCCTCCACGGCGGCCTGTCTCCAGTGGTCGTCGGGGTCGTGCAGGTAGACGACGTCCAAGCGGTCCAGGCCGGTGCGTTCCAAGGTCGCCTCGATGGAGCGGAGCACACCGTCACGGCTGAAGTCCCACTGCCTGCGCAGGTCGTCCGGCACCGCGAAGCCCTCCGGGTCGATGCCGCGCGGCTGCTCGTTGGGGACGAGCAGCCGGCCGACCTTCGAGGAGACGACGTACGCGTCGCGTGGACGGTCCCGCAGGGCGGATCCCAGGCGTCGCTCGGAGAGACCGAGCCCGTAGTGCGGTGCCGTGTCGAAGTACCGGATGCCGGCGTCCCAGGCCGCCTCGATCGCGGCGCGTGCGTCGCGAGGAGGGGTGACACGGTAGAGGTTGCCGATCCCGGAGGCCCCGAAGCCGAGTTCCGTGAGCTCGACGGAGGTGTTCGCGATCTTCCGGTGTTTCATGGTCCGGTGTGTCAACTGCTCTCCTCTTGTGGCCCCTGGTGTGCGGTTCGGTACGGCGGCCGAGGGCCGGTCATCGTCTGACGGCGGCCGAGCCATCCGCCATGAGCGCCTCGATCTCGGCGAGTGAGGCCATGGAGACGTCACCGGGCGTGGTCATGGTCAGTGCGCCGTGGACGGTGCCGTAGGCCAGTGCGCGTTGCAGGCGGGCGGCGTCGAGGTTCTCCGCGAGGCCGGTGCTAGCCGCCGAGCCGCCCTCCTCTCCGCCGCCCGTCAGCAGTCCGTAGATCAGTCCGGCCGCGAACGCGTCACCGGAGCCGATGCGGTCCAGGACGTGCAGACCGGGCATGCCGGGGCCGTGCACGCAGCCGGTCCGGGCCGACCAGGCGGCCGAGGACCAGTCGTTCACCCCGGCCGAGGGCACCGCGCGTACGGTCGTCGCCAGCAGCTCGGCCCCGGGCAGGCGTCCCGCGACCTCCGCGAGCGCGTCCGGCACCTCGTCCGCCTCGACCCGCAGCGCCCCGGGGTAGGGTCCGGCCAGGCCCAGTGCACCCACGACGACGTCGGCGTGGCGGGCGAGGCTCAGGTCGACCTCGCGTGCCCGGTCTGCGCCGCCGCGGCCGTCCCAGAGACTGGGGCGGTAGTTGGGGTCGTAGGAGACTGTCACACCGTGCCGCCGCGCGGCCGCCATGGCCTCCTCCGCGACGTCCGCGGTCGTGTCCGACAGGCCGGCGAAGATACCGCCGGTGTGGAACCAGCGCGGCCCCGAGGAGAAGACCTCGTCCCAGTCGACGTCCCCCTTGCGCAGCTGCGAGACGGCCGTACCCGCCCGGTCGCTGACGCCCAGCGCGCCCCGGACACCGAATCCGCGCTCGACGAAGTTCAGGCCGTTGCGCGCGGTACGGCCGATGCCGTCCGCGGGCACCCAGCGCATCAGCGAGGTGTCGACACCGCCCTGGAGGATCAGGTCCTCGACCAGCCGCCCCACCTGGTTGTCGGCCAGGGCGGTGACGACGGCCGTGCGCAGGCCGAAGCAGCGGCGCAGCCCGCGCACGACGTTGTACTCACCGCCGCCCTCCCAGACCTGGAAGGTGCGCGCGGTGCGGATCCTGCCCTCGCCCGGGTCGAAGCGGAGCATCACCTCGCCGAGGGCCACCACGTCCGTCATGTCGAACTCCCGTGCACCGCCTCGGCGATCAGCCGGCGGATCTCCCCGTACTCCCCCCGCTGCAGATGGGCAGCGGTGGCCATCCAGCTGCCGCCGACGGCGAGGACCGCCGGGACGGCGAGGTAGACGGGCAGGCGCGGAGCGTCGATGCCACCCGTCGGCACGAACCGTGCCTGCGGGAAGGCTGCCGCGAGGGCGTGCAGCATCGGGGTGCCGCCGAGCGGTTCGGCCGGGAAGAGCTTGACGGTGTCGAGGCCGGCCCGCAGGGCGCGCATCAGCTCGGTGGCGGAGGCGACACCGGGCACCACGGGCACTCCCAACTCGCAGCACTTGGCGACGACCTCCTCGTCGAAGCCCGGGGAGACGACGAAGCGTGCCCCGGCCGCCACGGCCCGTTCCGCCTGCTGCGGTGTGAGGACCGTGCCGGCGCCGACGGTCAGCCCGCCGTGGGCGGCCATCGCCCTGAGTACCTGCTCGGCGTCGGGGGTGCGGAAGGTGATCTCGGCACAGCGGGCGCCGCCCGCCGCGAGCGCGTCGGCCAACGGGCCGGCGGTCGCGGCGGAGGGCACGGTCAGCACCGGCACCACGCGGGCACCGTCCAGCACGGAGGCGAGGTCGGTGTGGGTCATCGGCCCAGCCACCCGCCGTCGACGGGCAGCACGGTGCCGTGGACGTAGGCGGCGGCGTCCGAGGCGAGGAACACCGCGGCGCCCGCCAGGTCGTCGGCGCGGCCCCAGCGGGCGGCCGGGATCCGCTCCAGGATCGCCTTGCTGCGGACCGGGTCGTCCTGCAGCGCCTGGGTGTTGTCCGTGGCGATGTAGCCGGGCGCGACGGCGTTGACGTTGACGCCGTGCGGCGCCCACTCGTTGGCCAGTGCCTTGGTCAGGCCGGCGATGCCGTGCTTGGCGGCCGTGTAGCCGGGCACGGTGATGCCGCCCTGGAAGCCGAGCAGCGACGACGTAAAGATGATCTTCCCCTGGCCGCGGGCCACCATGGCCGCTCCCACCGGCCGGGTCAGCGCGAACTGTGCGTTGAGGTTGACCTGCAGGACCAGATCCCAGTCCGCGTCGGTGTGTTCGGCGGCCGGTGCCCGGCGGATCGTGCCGGCGTTGTTGACCAGGATGTCCACCGGCCGCTCGCGCCCGGCGAGGTCCGCGCCCAGGGCCCGGACCGCGGCCGGGTCGGCGAAGTCGGTGCGGATGGCTTCGAAGGTGCGGCCCGCGGCCAGGACGTCCTTCTCCACGTCGCTGCCGGTCTCCTCCAGTGAGGCGCTGACGCCGATGACGTCCGCGCCGGCCTCGGCGAGGGCTCGGGCCATGGCCCGGCCGATACCGCGGCGGGCGCCGGTGACGACGGCGAGTCTGCCGGTGAGGTCGAAGGCGTTCACCGGGTGGCTCCCGGGGCGTCGTCGGTGCAGTTCACGAGGATCTTCATCACGTCGCCGCCGCCCTCCAGGGCCTCGAACGCCGTCGGCGCCTCGGTGAGCGGGACGACCTTGCTGATCAGCCGCTCGGCCGGGATCATGCCATCGGCCACCAGGGTCACCGCCTTCTCGAAGTCGGAACGGTCGTACAACCGGGCTCCCACGAGCGTGAGTTCACGCCAGAAGAAGCGGTGCAGGTTCACCTCGCGCGGGCGGGCGTGGATGGCGACCAGGCACAGCCGGCCGCGCACGCCGAGAACCTCGACGGCGGTGTCCACACCGCCCTGCGCGCCGGAGACCTCGAAGGCGACGTCCGCACCGGCGTCGCCGGTCCACTGCCGGACCAGCTCGGGGATGACGTCGGTGCCCGGATCCCAGGCGGCCAGCCCCAGTTCCTCGGCGATCCGTCGCCGGTGCGGGCTCGGCTCGACCACTCGGACGTCGGCGCCGGCGGCCCGGGCGACCAGGGCGATGAGGACGCCGACGGGGCCGCCGCCGACCACGACGGCCTTCTCGCCGTCGCGGACCTGGGCGCGGCCGACGTCGTGCACCGCGACCGCGGTGGGCTCCACGAGGGCGGCGCGGTCCAGTGGGAGAGAGTCGGGCAGGCGGACGAGGGTCGTGGCGGGCACGGTCCAGCGCTGCTGCATCGCGCCCGGGGAGTCGATGCCGATGAAGTCCAGGTGCTGGCAGATGTGCCGGTGCCCCGCCTGGCAGGCCGGGCAGCTGTCGTCCCAGCGCAGCGGCATCACGGTGACCGCGTCCCCGGGCGACCAGCCCTCCACTCCGGCACCGACCCGTACGATCAGGCCGGACATCTCGTGCCCGATGACGGCCGGCGCGGCGACCCGGGCGTCCATGTCGCCGTGGAAGATGTGCAGGTCGGTGCCGCAGATACCGACGTAGGCGGGGGCGATCTCCACCTGCCCCGGGCCGGGGGACGGGCTCTCGGCGAGAGCGGTGTCCAGGGTGCGGGCGGCGAGGTAGCGGACTGCGAGTGTCATCGTGTTCCCAGGGTCCCTTCAGCGCGGACGCCGATGGTGAGCAGCAGGTTGGCGTAGGTGCGGATGTCGGCGGTGACGACGGCGAGTGCCAGGTCCGGTGAGCGGGCGGCGTCGTAGAACTCGAAGCGGCCGAGCGTCTCGACGGGGACGGGCGCCAGCATCGAGCGGTACTCGGCGATGGGCGGCGGCTCCGGCTCGCCCTCGGGCGGCACCATCACGTGCGCCGACTCGACGGGCAGAGCCCGCAGCAGGACGTCGAGCACGGTGGTGACGTCCAGCAGACCCGGCGCCAGGTTGAGATGGACGCTCCTGGCTCGCGGGCCGGTGGCCGTACTCGCCGGATAGTGGCCGTCGGCGAGCAGGACCCGAGCTCCGTGCCCGGCGCCCGCCAGGGCTTCGAGGATGCCCGGGTGCAGCAGTTCGGTCAGGAGCACGGAGTGCCCTCCTTCCCTTGATCGGGGTCGAGGTCGAGGCGGTAGAACGCGGTGGCGGTACCGGCGAGGACCGCCTCGGTCTCGGCGGCGGAGCAGCCGGCCAGGAGTTCCTCGACGGCGGCGGCCCACCGGTTCCATCCGCCGGCGAGGACGCAGACCGGCCAGTCGGAGCCGAACATGAGCCGGTCGGGGCCGAAGGCCGCCAGCAGGACCTCCCACACCGGCCGGAGGTCGTCGACGGTCCACTTCTCGTGGTCGGCCTCGGTGACCAGGCCCGACACCTTGCACCGCACCTGGGGATGAGAGGCCAGCCGCCGCACGCCCCGCTCCCAGTCGCCCAGGTCCTGCTGGGCGATGGGTGGCTTTCCGGCGTGGTCGAGGACCAGGGGAAGGCCGGGGAGGCGTTCGGCCAGGTGGATCGCCTGGGCGAACTGGTGGCTGCGGATGAGCAGGTCGTACCCGAGGCCCCGATCTGCCACCGCCCGCAGCCCCCGCTCCACCGGGGGCTGTTGCAGCCAGGCGGCATCGGACTCCCCCTGGACGAGGTGGCGTACGGCGCGCAGGTGGCCGCCGCCCGGCCCGGCGCGCAGTGCGTCGAGTACGTCGCCGATCGCGGGGGACGTGAGATCCGCCCAGCCGACGACCGCGCCGACGAGCGGGTCGCTGTCGGCGAGGGCGAGGAACTCGCGCGTCTCGTCGACGGACGTCACGCACTGGACGAGCACCGTGCGCCCCAGCCGCCGGCCTGCCACGGTCGCGGTCGCGGCGGTGCGCAGGTCGGCGGTGCCGAGGGTGCGGCGGATGGGCCCGTGGCCGGGCTCGTCCAGCCAGTGCTGGGGGCGGACGTCCAGGTCCCAGACGTGGTGGTGCGCGTCGACGAGGAGCTGGGTGTCAGGCACGGGCCGTCCAGACCGGGCCGTCGGGGTAGGTGTACTCCTTGAGCGAGCCCGGACGTATCTGCGCGCTCAGCCCGGGCAGGGTCGGCGCGAGGTAGTGGCCGTCCACGATGCGGACGGGGTCGACGAAGTGCTCGTGCAGGTGGTCGACGTACTCGATGACCCGGTCCTCGGTGGTGCCGGAGACGGCGACGTAGTCGAACATCGACAGGTGCTGGACCATCTCGCACAGCCCCACACCGCCGGCGTGCGGACAGACCGGCACCCCGAACTTCGCGGCGAGCAGGAGGATCGCGAGATTCTCGTTGACGCCGCCGACCCGCGCGGAGTCGATCTGCACGATGTCCACCGCGCCGGCCTGGAGGAGCTGCTTGAAGACCACCCGGTTGGCGATGTGCTCGCCGGTGGCGACCTTGATGGGGCTGAGCGCCGCGCGGACGGCGGCGTGTCCGAGGATGTCGTCGGGGGAGGTGGGCTCCTCGATCCAGTACGGATCGTAGGGGGCGAGGGCGCGCATCCAGTCGATCGCGGGTCCGACATCCCACCTCTGGTTGGCGTCGACGGCGACGCGGATGTCCGGGCCGACCGCCTCGCGGGCGACGCGCATGCGCCGTACGTCGTCCTCCAGGGACGCACCGACCTTCAGCTTGATCTGGGTGAAACCGTCGGCGACGGCCTCGCGGGCCAGGTGGGCCAGCTTCTCGTCGGAGTAGCCGAGCCAGCCGGGCGTGGTGGTGTAGGCGGGGTAGCCGCGCTCCAGAAGACGGGCGATGCGCTCCTGGCGACCCGGTTCGGCACGGCGCAGGATCTCCAGCGCCTCCTCGGTAGTGAGCGCGTCGCTGAGCCAGCGGAAGTCGACCTGGGCGACCAGCTCCTCGGGGGACATCTCGCCGAGAAACCGCCAGACGGGCCGGCCCGCGCGCTTCGCGGCGAGGTCCCAGGCGGCGTTGACGACGGCTCCGGTGGCCATGTGGATGGCACCCTTCTCCGGGCCCAGCCAGCGCAGTTGCGGATCGTGCACGAGCGAGCGGGAGAAGGCCCCGAGGTCACCGCAGACCTCCTCGACGGACAGGCCGACCACATACGGGGCGAGGGCGGCGATGGCGGCGGCCTGCACGTCGTTGCCGCGTCCGGTGGTGAAGGCGAGGGCGTGGCCCTCCAGTCCATCGCCGGCGTCGGTGCGCAGCACCACGTAGGCGGCGGAGTAGTCGGGCTCGGGATTCATCGCGTCCGAGCCGTCGAGGTGTTCGGAGGTGGGGAACCGCACGTCCAGGACGTCCAGGGCAGCGAGGCGGGCGGTTGGGAGCACGGGCGAGGACATGGCGGCAACTCCTGTGAGGGGCAAGGGGCGATCCCCCTTGCGACGAGACGTGAACGCGGCGGAGAACGAGCGGCGGGCGACAGCCGCCCGGGTCACTCCTGGACCTTGCCGCCGGTGATGCGCGAGATGGCGAGGGCGACCAGGATGATCAGACCGTTGAGAGCACCGATCCACTGGGCGGGGACGCCCGCCAGCGTGAGCACGTTCTGGATCATGAACAGCAGCAGGATGCCGCAGAAGGCGCCGAACACCGTGCCCTTGCCGCCGTTCAGGCTGATCCCGCCGATGACGGCGGCGGCGAAGACGGTGAAGATGTAGCCGTTGCCCTGCGCGGACGCGACCGAGGCCAGGCGTCCGGACAGCATCAGGCCGGCGAGGGCGGCGAGCACGCTGCCCGTGACGATCACGGTCCACAGCGTCCGGTCGGTGCGGATGCCAGCCGCCTTCGCCGCGTCGACGTTGCCGCCGATGGCGTAGAGGGAGCGGCCGAAGCTGGTCCAGCCGAGCACCACGGTCGCGACCGCGAACAGGGCCAGACAGATCCAGATGGAGGCGGGAATCCCGAACCACTCGGCGGTACCGAGGTAGAGCATCGAGTCCGGCAGCTGGAAGAAGGTCTGGCCGCCGGAGATGCCGGTGAGGATGCCGCGCAGGACGATGAGCATCCCGAGGGTGACGATGAAGCCGTTGAGTCCGAAGCGGATGATCAGCAGGGCGTTGATCACGCCGACGAGTGCGCCCACGGCGAGGGTGACGGGGATCGACCAGGCACCGGGGAGCAGGCCGAGTCCGTGTCCGGCGCCTGCCGGGACGACCAGCCAGGCCGCGACGCCGGGCGCGAGGCCCATGGTGGACTCCAGGGACAGGTCCATCTTCTTGACGATCAGGATCATCGTCTGGGCGAGGACCAGCAGGGCCATCTCGGACATGGTCTGCAGGACGTTGATGAGGTTGTCGGCCTGCAGGAAGACCGGATTGACGATCTGGCCGACGACCGCGATGACGACGATCGCGGGGACGAGGGCGAGGTCTCGCAGGCGGGCCAGGGGTATCCGGCCGCCGAGCAGCGCGGTGCGCCCGGGCTTGCGTTCCACGGCCTTGGCGGCTGCGTCCGGGAGGACGGTTTCAGGCATCGAGGTCCACTCCTTCCATCGCGGCCACGAGTTCGTGGTCGTGCCAGCCGCGGGCCAACTCCGAGGTCACCCGGCCCTGGAACATCACCAGGACCCGGTCGCACATGCGCAGGTCGTCGAGTTCGTCAGAAGCGACGAGTACTCCCGTGCCGGTCCGTGCCGTCTCCTCGACCTTGCCGAGGAGGAACTCCTTGGAGCGCACGTCCACGCCCGCGGTCGGGTTGATCAACACCAGCAGGCGAGGGTCGTCCGCGAGGGCGCGCGCCATGACGACCTTCTGCTGGTTGCCGCCCGAGAGCGCGGAGACGGGCAGCTCGGGTCCAGGTGTCTTGATCGCCAGCTTCTCGATCATGTTGTCGGCGAGCCGGTCCCGTCGGTCACGGCTGAGGAAGCCGTTCCTGCCGAGCCGGTGAGGAACGGACAGCGTGGCGTTGTCCGCGATCGACATGTCGGGCACGAATCCCTGGTGGTGCCGGTCCTGCGGGACGAACCCCGCGCCCGCGGCGAGCGCGGCGGGAACGCTGCCCGGCCGGGGTCGCAGACCGGCGATCTCCACCGCGCCCACCTGGGCCGCCCGCAGCCCCACGACGGTCTCGGCGACCTCGGTACGACCGCTGCCGGCGGCCCCCGCGAGGCCGACGATCTCCCCGGCGCCCACCTCGAAGGTGACGTCACCGTAAGTGCCGTCACTGCCCAGCGCCTGCACGGAGAGGGCGGGCGTGGCGGTGCGGTCGAGGCTGCTCGACCGCGTCTGCAACCCGTCGACCGCCGCCTCGCCGGTCATCGCGGCTACCAGCTCGGTCCGGGGAAGCTCCGCGACCGGCGCGGTCACGATGTGCCGGGCGTCGCGGAACACCGTCACCATGTCGCAGATGTCGTAGACCTCCTGGAGATGGTGGCTGATGAACAGGAAGGTCACGCCCTGGTGCTGCAGGTCGCGGATCCGGTCGAAGAGGCGGTTGATGGCCGCCCCGTCGAGCTGGGCGGTCGGCTCGTCGAGGATGATGAACCGGGCACCGAAGGACAGCGCCCGGGCGATCTCCACGAACTGCCGCTGCTCCACGCCGAGATCGCCGGCCGGGGTCTGCGGGTCGACGTCCACCGACCACGCCGACAGCAGCTCCTGAGCCCGCCGACGCACACCCTGCCAGCTGATGAGCCGGCCGCGACCGTGGTCGTGCCGGTTGAGGAAGAGGTTCTCGGCGACGGTCAGGGTGGGGATGATCGTCGACTTCTGGTAGACGCAGGCCACGCGCTGTCGCCAGGCGTCGCGGTCCGCGAGTCGTGGTGCGGGGCTGCCGCCGAAGGTGACCGTTCCCTCGTCGGGTGCCTGCAGACCGGTGAGGACCGACACGAGCGTCGACTTGCCGGCCCCGTTGCGGCCGACGAGCGCGTGGGTCTCGCCGGGCCTGATGGTGATCCGGGCGCCGTTGAGGGCCACCGTCGGACCGAATCGCTTGACTATGCCCGTCGCCTCGACGACGGGCGGGCCTGCCGGGATCCGTCCGTCGTCCGCCGGGGCGGGCGCGGGGTTGGCTGTTCGCTCCCCGTCGCTCATCACAACCGCCTTGTACTCGTTAGCTGTTGGGTTCCTGGCAGGGGATGTCAGCCGAGGTTGTTGCCCCACAGGGAGGTGTCACCGCTCTTGACGCTGGGCACGCCGCCGTAGGCACCGCCGTCGGCGGTGACGAGGGGAGCGGAGAGCTGGTCCTCGAGCAGACCGGGACGGACCTGGATGATGGTGCTGTCATGGTCAGTCTTGCCGGGCTGGAACGTCTTCCCGTCGATCGCCGCCTTCAGGTAGGACAGGGCGTACTTGGCGTACAGGTCGGCCGGCTGGGAGACGGTGGCGTCGATGTTGCCGGCCGCGATGTTCTTGAGCTCCTCGGGGATGCCGTCGTTGGACACGATGAAGACGTGCTTCGGGTCCGTGGGGGCGACCAGCAGGCCCTTCTGCTTGAGCACCTGGAGCGTGCCCGACAGGGCGAAGCTGGACTCCATGTAGATGCCCTTGATGTCCGGGTTGGCGATCAGATCGGTCTGCAGCTTCTGCGCGGCGACCGCACCGTCCCAGTTGGTGGCCTCCCCGAGCACCTTGATGCCGGGGTAGTTCATCTTCATGCAGTCGTTGAACGCCTCGGTGCGGTCACGGCCGTTGATGGAGTCCAGGCCGCCCTCCAGCATGACGACCTTGCCCCCGCCGTTCAGCTTCGCGCCGAGGAACTGGCAGGCCTTCTCGCCGTAGGCGCGGTTGTCGGCCCGCACCACCATGAACACCTTGCCGCTGTCGGGGCGGGTGTCGACAGTGACCACGGGGATCTTCTTCGCCTCCAGCTGCGCCAGCGTCGGCGCGATGGCGGCGGTGTCCTGGGGCGCCATCGCGATGCCCTTCACACCCTGGCTGATGAACGTCTGCGCGTTGGCGGTCAGCTTGGCGACGTCGTTCTGCGAGTTCGTCGTCTTGAGCGAGAGGCCCAGCTGACCAGCGTAGTTGGGCGTGTACTTGATGTAGGAGTTCCAGAAGTCGGTGTCGGAACGCGGGTAGTCGACCCCGACCAGCGGTGCGCCGCTGGACGCGGAACTGGTGCCCGAGCTGCTGCAGGCGCTGAGCAGCGCCAGGGCGGACAGAGCTGAGGCGGTGGAGTAGAGGGCGGTTCTGAGTCTCATCGGTACTTCCTCGCGCTGGTCCCGTGAGCGGGAGAGAGTTCTGCAGGGCGACAGCTGTGCGTCGTCGCATCAGAGAGATGGGATGTATGTATAGGTGGCGACGGAATCTGCTGTCTAGACGTCAGGAGAAAGTTGCTGGAAGAGAGATGAGCGGGGAGCTCCCAGGGCGACCCGTGGGAACCAAATCAATCCCATCAATGACGCGTACTCGTGATGCCCGCTCACGGCTTACGCCGGAGCTCCCGTGCGGCGGCGGCCCTCCGTCGCCCCCCGAACGTTCCATGTCTGGTGCATAGCACCCCGGCGGCAGCGAGCAGCGACGCGGCGGCAGCGACGGCGGACACGCCGCGGTAGCCCAGCGGGCCGCCCAGCACAGCGCCTGCCGGCACGCCGAGAGCGAGAGGGTCGTGTCGTCATTCGGCTCAGTCTCTGGCCGGTGGCGGATGCCGCTGGGGCCAGCCCCGCGGCCGGCCCCGATGACTCAGCGGCCCCGCCTCGGCGTACCGGCCCGAGCTCCGGCCAGCGGCGCGTCCTCGCAGAGATATCACCCACTCTCCGCCGCTGAACATCCCATGTATGCCACAGACTTCAAGCTCCGTGACGAGGAGGAGCTCACCGTATCTCATTCAGTGCCGCTCGCAGCAGCCTTACGCCCGCCGGTCGACAACTCGCCACATGGCCCAACACATCCCATGTATCGGACCAGGCGACTCATTCTGTCCTACGTCTTGACAGTCACCCTGAGGCTGCCAGAATCGGCAAGGCCGTAGAGCTGTTATCGCTCACATTTCTCGTCCCCCTCGCGCCGCAGGCCGTGTCGAGCCGCACTGCATGCGCTGCCCGAGCTTCGGCGTCGCGGCCCCGAACGTCCCCACCCAACGACGAAGGATCCAGCCATGGCGATCAACAGACGCGTCTTCCTGTCGAGTGCCGCCGGCATCGCTGCCGCCGCTACGGCGAATCTGACGATTGGTACGGCGAGGGCGCTCGCGGCTCCGTCGTCCTATTCACCCACCTGGGCCTCGGTGGATCAGCACCCACCGGCGCCGGAGTGGTTCCAGGACGCCAAGTTCGGGATCTACTTCCACTGGGGGGCCTTCAGTGTCCCGGCGTACGGCAGTGAGTGGTACCCGCGGAACATGTACATCGGTGGAAGTGATGTGAACAGCCATCACATCGCCACCTACGGGGATCCGTCGGTCTGGCCCTACGACAACTTCATCGACGGGGCCCGCGACAAGGCCGGCAACTGGGTGCAGTTCTCGCCCAAGCTGACCTCCCAGGGCGGGAACTTCGACCCGGACGCCTGGGCCCAGCTCTTCGTGGACGCCGGCGCCCGGTTCGCCGGGCCGGTGGCGGAGCACCACGACGGCTTCTCGATGTGGAACAGCTCGGTCAACGAGTGGAACTCGGTGCAGCGAGGGCCCAAGCTGAACCTCCTGCAGATCTTCCGCGACTCGATCCGGGGCAAGGGTCTGAAGCTGCTGGTGGCGATGCACCACGCCTACAACTTCAACGGCTACTACGACCACGCGCCGGCGCAGCCGACTGCGAGCCTGCAGAAGCTCTTCGGCCAGCTGGGCACGACGGCGGAGAACCAGCTCTGGTACGACAAGCTCAGGGAGGTCGTCGACCTGGCCCGACCGGACATCCTGTGGGAGGACTTCGACCTCTCCAAGGTCGACGAGACTCAACGCCTGAACTTCCTGTCGTACTACTACAACCAGGCCCAGGGCTGGGGCCAGGAGGTCGTCGCCACCTACAAGGACGGCTACGACAACCTCGGCGAGGTCTTCGACTACGAACGCGGTGGCCCGGGCGACATCGCCAGCCCGTACTGGCTGACCGACGACAGCATCAGCAGCTCCAGCTGGTGCTACACCGTCGGCATCGGCTACTACTCCACCCAGCAGATGCTGCACGCGCTGATCGATCGGATCAGCAAGAACGGCAACATGCTGCTCAACATCGCTCCGACGGCGGACGGGACGATCCCCCAGGGCCAGAAGGACGTCCTCCTGGGCATCGGCGACCACCTCCACCGATTCGGCGAGTCCCTGTACGCCACCCGGGCCTGGACGGTCTACGGGGAGGGGCCGACCAAGATGGGCGGCGGCTCCTTCACCACCCCCGTGGCGGGCACGAACAAGGACTTCCGGTTCACCCGCAGCAAGGACAGCACCGTCCTGTACGCCACGGTCCTGGGCTGGCCCGGGAGTTCCACGACCATCAGCACCCTGGCGAGCGGCCGCATCGACCTGAGCTCCCTGACGTCGGTCCAGCTGCTGAATCCGACCGCGGGCACGTACACCAGCCTGCCCGCGCCGACCCAGGCGAGCGACGGCCTGCACATCACCCTGCCGTCGTCCTCGGCCCCGTTCAATGCCCTCGCCTACGTGCTGAAGTTCACCTTCTCCGGTCAGATCCCCGTCCTCCAGCCCGGGGGCACCGGCGTGGTCACCGCGTACAGCGACGTCTCGTACGCGGGCACGGCGGCCGGCCTGGTGCTGGGCGGCTACACGGCCGCCCAGTTGCAGAGTGCGGGTCTGGCGGCGCGGACCATCTCCTCCGTGCGGGTGCCGGCGGGCTACCAACTGGTCGGCTACTCCGGCGACAACTTCACCGGGACGGCGTGGACCTTCAGTGCGGACACCCCCGACCTGCGCAACACCGGCAACAACGACGCCATCACGTCGCTGAAGGTGATCTTCAATCCGGCCACCTACTTCCGGATCGGCAACGTCACCGACGGCCTGGCCCTGGACAGCGGCGGCAACGTCGCCTCGGGCAGCAACCTCAAGCAGTGGACCTGGGACGGCAGCCCCAACCTCCAGTGGCAGGCCGTCGACCTCGGCAACGGCTACTACAAGCTGGTCAACCGCACCAACGGGATGGTGGCCGACGGCTGGGGCTCCACCTCCAACGGGGCACCCGCGCAGCAAGCTCCCTGGAACGGCGGCACCAACCAGCAGTGGCAGATCACAAACCGCGGCAACGGCCTGTACAGCATCGCCAACCGCACCACGGGCCTGGTCCTGGACGGCGGCGGCCAGGTCGCCGCCGGCTCCGTCACCAAGCAGTGGGGCTGGAACGGCAGCCCCAACCTGCAGTGGTCCTTCATCGCACAGTAGGCCGCCGACCGGGCGGTTCACGACGCACTGCCCGAACCCCTGCAATACCGTCAACGCGTCGACCCCGCAAGCGCGTCCGCGTGGCCGCCGCGCTCCACTTCGTGGTGCGCGGCGGCCACGTCGTCCGGTGCGAGCAGTCCCAGCAGAGACCCCGCCTGTGCGTCCTGCGGCGGGGGTGCCACCCCGTCGACCCCGCACAACGCCGTCCACCATCCCTTGGGGCCCGGGCGCCACGCGGTTCGGGGACCGTCTCCGTGGTCGGGGATGGGCAGGCGCACTCCGACCTGGCGGGCGCCCAGGCCGCGATGGTCGACGACGATGCCTACTACCGGCTGGTCCCAGTGCGCAGCGGCAAGGTGCTGGAAGGAGGACGGCCTGTCGGGCGCGGCCGGTGTGGGGTCGCCGAGTTGCCGATCTGCTCGCGTTGCCTGGTTTCCACGCTGATGACCGGCTCGCCTGCCGCCTGGTACTGCTCGACCCGGCGGGCCTGCGCGAACACCTGGAGGACCTCGACGACGAACTCGCCGAACACGCCGGCCCGGACGCCGACCCGGGCGTCCGGCGCTACGACGCCCCGCCCGCCTGGCTCACCCCACTGGCCGACCTCGCCTTCACGGGCGAGGCCGGGAAGACGGCCGAGCACCAGGTCGGCCGCCCGATGGACTCAGGCGGCCGACCTCCCCGACCCGGCTTGGGACGCCGTGGCCGCCGAGGGTGAATTCGCGCTCACTCGGGCGATGCTGGCGATGACCCAGCTGGCCCGCCCCAAGCCCACGTGCTTCCTCGCGGTAAAGACGGCCCACGGCGGCGGGCCGCTCGCGGCCACCGTCGTCCAAATGGTCGCTGAGGGCACCTCCGAGTCCTCCTTCGTCCGGCTCGACCTGATGCTGCGCCGGATCGCGGCGGACGCGGGCCCGCTGCCCGTGCCCGAGGGGGCCCGTGCCACGTCGCGTGACGCGGCACGGGCCCCCGGCCGCTTCGAGCCGCCCCCGCGCACCGACCGGCGCAAGCCCCCGGCCCGCTCCGGCTTCAGCCGCGCGGCGCACGCCGCATCGTCCACAGCGTCGGGCCGTCGCCCGGCAGCGGCACCTCCTCCAGCACCTCGAAGCCGAAGTGCCGGTAGACGGCGAGGTTCTCCGCCTTCGAGGACTCCAGGTGGACGGGCAGTCCAGCCGCGTCCGCCCTGGCCAGACCCGAGCGCAGCAGGGCGGCGCCCTGCCCCTGGCCCCGCGCGACCGGTTCCGCGCCGATCACCGCCAGGTACCAGTGCGCCTCCTGCGGGGCGTTCGCGGCGGCCGCCTCGACGCACTGGCGGAACCAGTGGGCCCGGTCACCCAGGAGTTCCGAGAGCTCCCGGATCGTTTCCTCGTCCGGGGTGGCCTTCTCCTGCGCCTCCGGCGCCACCCAGAAGGCGGCCGCGTGCCCGGTGCGCTCGCACAGGCCGTACGGCAGGTACTGCCGGGTGAACAGCGTGGTGAAGTAACCGCCCAGTGCGGCGGGGCGCTCGGCGGCGTCCGGGAAGAACCAGCACATCATCGGATCGTCCTCGAAGGCCCGGGCCAGCACCCGGGATATCACCCCGACGTCCTCGCCGGTCGCCGCCCTCGGCGCGTTCGCCGTCCTGTTCGAGGACGCAGCCGGGTCCGCATTCATGTTCGTCATCCGCATACGGACATTCTGCGCGCCCTTATCCCGCCCGCCCAGGCCGGGTCCGTCAACTCCACTTCTGAGAAACCTTCCTGACGGTCAGCAGCGGCGGACAGCGAGGGGACGGTCAGCACCGCACAGCCGGCCCGGCGGGCACAGTACGGGGGGACCGGGCGGCGCAGCCCGCGGCGCAGCGGGCCGCCGCTGCGTCCGAGTACCAGCAGGTCGTCCGGCCGGTCGGCGACGTGCAGCAGGGCGGGGCCGGTCTCTCCGCGGATCACCACCGGCCGCACCGGGACACCAGGGGCGACCCCGCCGAAGGCCGCGTCCAGCGCCTCGTCCAGCCGCCGCTCGGCGGCCTCCCGGACGACGGCGAGCAGCGGCGGGCACGGCGAGCACCGGTAGCCGTGCTCACCGCCCGGCGGCTCCCAGGCGAGCACCGGCCACAGCTCGGCGCCGCGCTCCCGGGCCTCGGCCGCGCCGCGGTGCAGCGCCGCCAGGCTCCCCGGCGAGCCGCTGACCCCGACCACCACCCTGGGTGCCGTGCCGCCCTGCCGCCGCCCGTCGCCGTGCATGGTTCGCCCTCGTCCGTTCCGGTGGTTCATCGCCCCCCACCCAACCGCCACCGGGCCGGCCGACCGGCCCTCGTTGACGGCTTCCTGACGCCGCGGACCGGGTTTCCTACGGACTCCGTACACGCCGTCGGCCGACCGGGGCCGGAGCGGATCCGGCGGGACCGCCGACAGCGCGGAGCGGGCGTCCTCAAACGCTCACGGACATTCGGCCCATCCCGCCGCCCTGCGAGGTGACCCCCGCACGCATTCGGCGAGGGGCCGAGGCGCAGCGGTTATGCATACGGCATGAAGCTCACCCCCAACGCCGCCCTCGGCGTCCCACTGATGATCGCCGCCGCCCTGGCCCTGGGCACCTCTCCGACCGCCGCGGCCACCGGAGACCTGGCCGTCAACGGCACCACCCACACCGACCCCTCCGGGTGCTACGCACTGGACGGGACCGCCAGCATCGTCGACAACCTCACGGACGAGGCGGCGGAGATCCACTCCGGCGCAGACTGCACCGGGGAGGTCGTCGAGGTGATCCAGGCCGGCGACGACAGTCGCGTCACGGAGGCGCAGAGCCTCTACATCCCCTGATCCGGAACCAACCCATGGTGCTAACCTCACTAGCACCATGTTGCTGAAGCTCGATCTTGGCGACGCCCGCCCCCTGCACGAGCAGGTGGCGGGCGCGATCCGACGGGCCGTCGCGGAGGGCGAGTGCGCCCCCGGCGACAAGCTGCCGCCCGCCCGGGAGCTGTCCCGGGCCCTCGGAGTGAACACCAACACCGTGCTGCGCGGGCTGCGCGCCCTGCGAGACGAGGGGGTGCTGGAGTTCCGCCGGGGCCGTGGCATCACGGTCGCGAAGGAGGCCGGCACCCGCGCCGAACTGGTCGACCGGGTACGGCAGCTGATCGCGGAGGCGGCCAGGGCCGGCTACAGCAGGAACGATCTCGTGGATCTGATCAGGGGGATGTCGTGAGGGACGAGGAGCCTACGGGAGAGCCCGCCCCGGACGGGCCGGTCCGGCGGGGCGCACTGTGGGGGGCGGTGGTCTGGACCCTCGGTGTGGCCGCTCTGCTGGTTGCGATGCCGATGAGCGCGCGCGACCGGCTGCCGGAGCGGGTGGCGACCCACTGGAGCGGGAGCCGGCCGGACGGTTCGATGCCGCTGACGACGGCGGCGCTGTTCCCTGCCGCCGTCTGGCTGCTGGTCGCGGGGGCGCTCGCCGTCGCGCTCCGGTTCCGGCCCGGGTGGGCCCGCGGCCTCGCCGGGCCCCTACTGGCCGCCACCGGGGTGCTGCTGAGCGGGGCGCAGGCCTCCATCGTGCGCGCCAACCTGGACCGCGCCCGGTGGCAGGACGCCGCGCCGATGGGCTTCGAGGTGGTCCTGATCGTCGTGGCGGCCGGCCTGACGGGCGCCCTGGCCTGGCTGGCGACCCGACGGCCCGTCGGCGCCAGCGTCGGCACCGGCACCGGCGCCCCGGCCGCCCCGCTCGGGGCGCCGGTGCTGGAGCCGAGGACCGGTGAGCGGCTGGTCTGGCTCTCGCAGGCCTCCAACCACTGGCTGCAGACGCTCTCCTCGGTCCTGGGGCTGCTCTCGGTGCCGGGAGTGATGCTGGCCGCGAGCGGGCTCACCGGTTCCGTGGACTGGCGGGCGGTCACGTTCTTCGGCCTCGGCGCCGTGGTCACCCTGCTCTGCTCCTCGGTGCGGGTCCGGGTGACCGAGGCGGGCCTGCACGTCGGCTTCGGCCCGTTCGGCTGGCCCGCCCGGCACCTGGCCCCCGCCGAGCTGGTCTCGGCCCGGGTCGAGCGGCTGACCGCCCGCCAGGCCGGCGGCTGGGGCTACCGCGTCCACCGCGGGGGCAGCATCGTGTTCCTGCGCCGGGGCGAATGCCTGGTGGTCCGCACCGAGCGCGGACGGGACTTCGCGGTCAGCGTCGACGACGCCGAGCGCGGCGCCGCCCTGCTCAACGCACTGATCGCCCGTAGGGCCGACGCCTCGACGCGCTGATCGCCCGTAGGGCCGACGCCCCGACACGCTGATCGCCCTACCGCCGGTGCCCCAGTACGCCGAGCCCCGCCCGGGCCCGCCACCCGTGAGCAGCCCTCCGGTGGCGGGCCGGTCCGTCTGCGGCGAGGCTGGTGCGCGGCCGACCCAGCGGCCGGGACCCGTCCTCGGGTGATGAGCGGGCGAGCAGCGGAGGACGGTGGTGCGGGTGGCCGACGGCAGCGGCGGCTTCCCCTCGCGCAGCGTCTGGCGCCGCCCCGAACTCAGCTGGGTCGACGTGCTGGTCGCCGCCGCGCTGGTGGCCGGGCTGTACGGGCTGCTGCGGCTCGCCCCCTCGCTGGACGCGCCGTTCCTGCCCGCCCAGGCCCCCGCCACGGTCTCCACCGACCCGTCGAACCTCCCCTTCTACGCGGTGCGTTCGCTGCTGCGGATGTTCGTCGCGCTGTTCGCCTCGGTGCTGTTCACCTTCGTCTACGCGAGCGCCGCGGCCCGGCTGCGGCGGGCGGAGAAGGTGCTGCTGCCGGTCCTGGACATCCTCCAGTCGGTGCCGATCCTGGGCTTCCTGTCGATCACCGTCACCGCCTTCATCAACCTCTTCCCCGGCTCCACGCTCGGCCTGGAGTGCGCGTCGGTCTTCGCCATCTTCACCTCCATGGCCTGGAACATGACCTTCGCGTTCTACTACTCCCTGGTCAGCCAGCCGCGCGAACTGGACGAGGCGGCCCGGGTGATACGACTGACCAAGTGGCAGCGGTTCTGGCGCCTGGACGTGCCCGGCGGCATGATCCCGCTGGTCTGGAACGGGATGATGAGCTTCGGCGGGGCCTGGTTCTTCCTCGCCGCCTCCGAGTCGATCGGCGTGCTCAACCACCGCTACGCGCTGCCCGGCATCGGCTCCTACGCGGCCACCGCCATCGGCGACGGCGACCTGCGGCAGGTCGGCATCGCGACCGGCGTGATGGTCGTCATGGTGATCGGCGTCAACGTGCTGTTCTGGCGGCCGATGACGGCCTGGTCCGAGCGGTTCCGGGTGGAGGAGTCGGAGTCCGCCGACCGGCCGCGCAGCGTCGTCCTCGACCTGCTGCGCCGCTCCAGCCTGCCGGAGCTGGCGGCCCGGCCGCTGCGGCCGCTCGGGCTCGCGCTGGACCGCGGCACGCGCGTCTTCGGCCTGGCCGAGCACCCGCTCGCCCGCCCCGCTGCCCGGGAGCGCACCGGGGACGTGTTCTTCGCCGGGGCGGTGGCCGTCCTGGTCGTCTTCGGCGCCTGGAGGGCCTTCGACTACGTCCGCACCACCGTCGGCCTCGGCGAGTTCGGCCACGCCTTCGCCCTCGGTGCGGCCACCTTCGGGCGGGTGGTGGTGGTGCTGGTGGCGGCGACCGCGCTGTGGGTGCCGGTCGGGGTTTGGATCGGGATGAACCCCGGGGTCGCCCGCTTCGCCCAGCCGGTGGTGCAGGTGCTGGCCAGCTTCCCGGCAAACTTCCTGTTCCCCTTCGCCACCGCCGCATTCGTCGCCCTCGGGGTCCCGCTGGACGTCGGCGCGGTGCTGCTGATGGCCCTCGGCGCCCAGTGGTACATCCTGTTCAACGTCGTCGCCGGGGCCTCCGCGATCCCCAGCGACCTGCGCGAGGCGATGGCCGGCTTCCAGGTCGGGGGCGGGCTGCGCTGGCGCGCCTTCGTCCTCCCGGCGGTCTTCCCGTACTACGTCACCGGCGGCATCACCGCGGCCGGCGGCGCCTGGAACGCCTCGATCGTCGCCGAGGTGGTGGACTACGGCTCGCACCACCTCACCGCCACCGGGCTCGGCTCGTACATCGCGGACGCCACCGCCACCGGGGCCTTCCCGAAGGTCCTGGTCGGGGTGAGCGTGATGAGCGTGTACGTGGTCGCGCTCAACCGGCTGCTGTGGCGCCGGCTCCACCGGCTCTCCGAGACCCGCTACGCCCTGTGAGGAAGTCCGTGACCACCACCAGCGCCCGCACGACGATCGTCGAGGCCTCCGCCGTCACCAAGACCTTCACCACTCCGGACGGGCGGGCCCTGCCGGTGCTGGACGACATCAGCCTGCACCTGGCCGAGGGCGAGATCGTCGCCCTGCTCGGCAAGTCCGGCTCCGGCAAGTCCACCCTGCTGCGTTGCCTGGCCGGGCTGATCCCGCCCTCCTCCGGGACGATCAGCTACCGCGGCATCCCGCTGCGGGCCGCCAACCCGGGCGTGGCGATGGTGTTCCAGTCCTTCGCGCTGCTGCCCTGGCTGACCGTCCAGCAGAACGTCGAACTGAGCCTCCAGGCCCGCGGGGTGGGCGAGGAGGAGCGGCGGGAGCGCGCCCTGCGGGCGATCGACCTGATCGGTCTGGACGGCTTCGAGGGCGCCTACCCCAAGGAGCTGTCCGGCGGGATGCGCCAGCGGGTCGGCTTCGCCCGGGCGCTGGTGGTCGAACCGGACGCGCTGTTCATGGACGAGCCGTTCTCCGCCCTGGACGTGCTGACCGCCGAGAACCTGCGCAACGAGCTGGTCGGCCTCTGGGAGGGGCACGAGGCGCCGGCCAAGTCGGTCCTGATCGTCACCCACAACATCGAGGAGGCGGTGCTGCTGGCCGACCGGATCCTGGTGCTGTCCTCCAACCCCGGCCGGATCCGCTCCGAACTGACCGTCGGCCTCCCCCGCCCGCGCGACCGCCGCACCGCCCAGTTCGAGGCCCTGGTCGACACCGTCTACGGCATCCTCACCGGCCGCGGGGAACAGCCCGCCGCCGAACCCGCCGCCCGCCAGGCCGCCACCCCGATCACCACCCCGCTGCCGCCCGCCACCGTCGGCGGACTGGCCGGCCTGCTGGAGATCCTGCTCGCCATGGGCGGCGAGGAGGGCCTCGCCGAGATCGCCGACGAACTGAACTTCGAGGTCGACGACCTGCTCCCACTGGTCGACGCCGCCGTCCTGCTGGACCTCGCCCGCACCACCGGGGGCCGCTTCGCCATCACCCCGGCCGGCCGCGAGTTCGCCGCCGCCGACATCCTCACCAGCAAGCAGCTGTTCGCCCGCAACGCCGCCCGCCACGCCCCGCTGGTGCGCGCCGTCGTCCAGGCGCTGGCCACCACCGAGGACCACAAACTGCGCGAGGACTTCTTCCTCGACCTGCTGCGCGCCGGCTTCGACACCGAGGACGCCCGGCGGCAACTGGAGACCGCCATCGACTGGGGCCGCTACGGGGAGCTGTACGACTACGACGCCGACGACGCCGAATTCGTGCTGGACCCGGGCGCGGCGGCGACCTTGTGGGCGGCCGATCAGTCCTGCCGGTAGAGGACCGGGGTGTCGACCTTCAGCGGCAGGCGCTCGCCGGCCCGGGGAGGCGGCTCCGTGCGGGTCGACCGGGTCGACCCGGTCGATGCTGGTCACCGGGGGATGCCAGTGGGCTCTCCGCGGGCTAAACCACCCGATCAAGTGGTGGGGCGATCTCCTGTGCGGGTACACCAGTTGACGGCCAACCATCGCACGGACCAGCGAGGAGGCATCCGTGAGCGACGACCGGAGCATCCAGAGAGCAATCGATTCACGGCGGACCGTCCAGGACGAACGAACAGTCAGGTTCCTGCGCTTCGGGGTCGGGGCGATCGGCGTGCTGCTGCCGCCCGCCCTGCCGCTGGGCGACTGGCTGGCGGACGAGGTCACGGGGCGCTCGACGGGCGGGTTCTGGCCCGCGTCGATGAGCGCCGCGTACTACACGGGGACGCGCGACGTCTTCGTCGGGGCGCTGTGCGCGCTCGGGGTGTTCCTGGTCTGCTACCGCTTCGACCGGCGGGACGACCGGTGGAGCACGGCGGCCGGGCTGTTCGCGCTGGGGGTGGCGCTGTGCCCGACGGCGCCGGGGGATCCGACCGGGCTGCAGCGCACGGTCGGGGTGTTCCACCTGGTGTTCGCCGCCCTGCTGTTCGTGATGCTGGCGCTGTTCTGCCTGTACTCCTTCCGCAATCCGCGCTCGACGCAGCCGGCCCGGGTCGGTGCGGCGTACCTGGCGGCGGGGGTGCTGATCCTGGTCGCGCTGGTGGCGGCGGCGGTCGCGGGGCTGTCGGGGTTCGGGGCGGACTGGGCGGTCCGGCCGATGTACCTGTGCGAGTGGGTGGCGACCTGGGCGTTCGGTGCGGCCTGGATCGGTGCGGCGGTGGAGCTGGCGGCCGGGCGCGGCGGGCGGGCCGGGTCCGGGACGATCCCCCGTCAGGCGGTGGCGCTGGACGTACGGAGTCCGGAGGCGCCCCAGACCTGAGCCTTCGTCCCCGGCGTGACCCTGGTCCACCACTGGCGGCCGGACGCCGACGCCCCGGCGATCCGCGACCGGGACAGCGCGATGTACGCGGGCGTGGCCGTCAAGCGCTGAGCGCGCCCTGAGTGCCTGATCAGCCGGGGACGGAGACCAGGCCCGTCTCGTAGGCGAGGATGACCAGTTGGACCCGGTCACGGGCGTCCAGCTTGGCCAGAAGCCGGGTCATGTAGGTCTTCACGGTGGCGACGCTGAGAACCAGCTCGGCGGCGATCTCGGTGTTGGACAGGCCCCGGCCGACCAGGGTGAGGATCTCCCGCTCCCGGTCGGTGATCACGTCCAGTCGGCGCGGGACCGGCACCGGAACCGGCTTCGGCTGCTGTCCGGCGAACGCCCCGATCAGCCGGCGGGTGACACTCGGCGCGATCAGGGCCTCCCCCGCGGCGACCACCCGCACCGCGGCGAGGATGTGGTCCAGTGCCATGTCCTTGACCAGGAACCCGGACGCCCCGGCGCGCAGCGCCGCGTACACGTGCTCGTCCTCGTCGAAGGTGGTGAGCACCACCACCCTGGTCGGCCCGTCGGCGGCGGTCAGCTGCCGGGTGGCCTCGATGCCGTCGGTGCCGGGCATCCGGATGTCCATCACCACGACGTCCGGGCGCAGTTCGGTGGCCAGCCGGACGGCCTCGGCGCCGTCGCCCGCCTCGCCGACCACCTCGACGTCCGTCGTCTCGGCGATCACCATCTCCAGGGCGGCCCGTACCAGCGGCTGGTCGTCGGCCAGGACGACGCGGATCACGCCGTCGCCTCCCCGGGGACGGGCAGCCGGGCGGCGACCCGGAAGCCGCCCTCCGGGCGCGGTCCGGCCTCGAACTCGCCGTGCAGCAGGGCGACCCGTTCGCGCAGCCCGGCCAGGCCGAAGCCGCCGGGCGCGGTGCCGTGGCCCCGGCCGCGGTCGGTGATCTCGACGCGGAGCTCCCCCGCGGTACGGCCGACGGTCACCAGGCAGTCGCGGACGTCCGCGTGCCGGAGCACGTTGGTGACCGACTCCTGGATGATCCGGAACGCCGAGAGGTCGATCTCCGGTGGCAGCGGCCCCGGTTCGCCCGAGCGCCGCACCTCGACCCGCACACCCGCCGCGGTGGTGGTCGCGGCCAGCCGGTCGAGATCGGCCAGGCCCTGCGGGACGGTGTGCGACACCTCGCCGTCGGCCTGTCGCAGGGCGACCAGCATCCGGCGCAGCGCGGCCAGGGTCTCCCGCCCGGCGGACTCGATCTCGCCCAGTGCCTGCTTGGCCCGCTCGGGCCGGCGGTCGATGACCCGGCGGGCGGCGCCGGCCTGCAGGGCGACGATGCCGATGCTGTGGGCGACGGTGTCGTGCATCTCCCGTGCGATCCGCAGCCGTTCGGCGGTGACCGCCTCGGCGGCGGCCCGGCTGCTCAGTGCCTCGGCGTGCTCCCGGTTCTGCCGCAGCGAGCGCCCTGCCAGCCAGGCGACCAGGGCGAGCAGCGCGGCGCCGTCGGCGGTGCCGATGTGGGTGCCGGTGAAGATGCCGACGGTGTTGCCGGGGACCAGTCCGATGTGCAGCACCAGGAAGGTCATGACCAGTGCGAAGGCGGCGCGCGAACTGCGGCGCGGGGCACGGGCGGTGATCAGGAACAGCGCGACGTCCACGGCGAGCAGCGCGACCGCGGGCACCTGCGACTTCGCCGCCCAGCCGTCGGTCTCCGTCCAGGTGGCGATCAGTAGCACGGCGACCGAGAGCACCGGCACCCGGCGCACCAGCGCGGCGCCGGCGAAGGCGACGGCCGTATCGGCCAGGGTGAACGGCAGGCCGCCGTGCGCGGCGGCGCCGCCGTACAGCCGTCCGGTGCCGCGGAGCAGCAGGGCGGGATAGGCGACGGCCACGCACCAGGCGAGGGCGGTCCAGGCCTCGGGCGGGACGTGCCGGAACAGCGGGGGCGTCGGTGTCGCGGGCATGGTTCGAGATCGTAACGACGGCGGTGAACGCCGTCATCCGACCGTGGTTGTACGACCGGGGCCGACCTGTGGTGTCGACACCGGTCCGATGTGGCGGCAGGGGCTCCCCCGGCACCGTGGTGCCCATGATCGAAGTCATCGAACTGACCAAGCGCTACGGCCGCCGACCGGCCGTCGACCGGCTGACCTTCACCGTGCGCCCCGGTCACGTCACCGGGTTCCTCGGCCCCAACGGCGCCGGCAAGTCCACCACCCTGCGGCTGGCCCTGGGCCTCAACGACCCCACCTCGGGCACGGTGACCGTCGACGGCCGGACCTTCCGCGGGCTGCCGCGCGGCCTGCGCGAGGTCGGCGCGCTGCTCGACGCGGGCGACGTCCACGGCGGACGCACCGGCGCGGCCCACCTGCTCGCCCTGGCCCGCAGCAACGCGGTCCCGCCCGGCCGGGTGGAGGAGGTGCTGGCCGAGGTCGGGCTCGCCGACGCCGCCGGGCGGCGGATCGGCGGCTACTCACTGGGCATGAAGCAGCGCCTCGGCATCGCCGGCGCCCTGCTCGGCGACCCGCCCGTGCTGCTCTTCGACGAGCCGCTGAACGGGCTGGACCCGGAGGGCGTGCTGTGGGTGCGCGGGCTGTTCCGGCGGCTCGCCGCGGAGGGCCGGACGGTCTTCGTCTCCAGCCACATGATGGCCGAGATGGAGCACACGGCCGACCGTCTGGTGGTGATCGGCCGCGGCCGGCTGATCGCCGACGAGAGCCTCGCCGAGTTCTCGGCCCGGGCCGGCCGCTCCGCCGTCACCGTCCGCGCCGCCGAACCCGAGCGGCTGACCGCCGTGCTGCGCGCAGCCGGCGCCGCCGTCCGACCCGGCCCGGACGGCGGCCTCGACGTCACCGGCCTGGACGCCCGCAGGATCGGCGAACTCGCCCTGGAGCAGCGCCTGCTGCTGTACGCCCTGACCGAGCGCGGCGCCTCCCTGGAGGAGGCCTTCATGGAACTGACCGCCGACAGCGTCGAATACCTCGCCGGAGAGCCCCGATGAGCACCGCCACCCTCCCGACCCCCGTGCGCCGCCACCGCTTCGGCGACCTGCTCGCCGCCGAGTGGCTCAAGTTCTGGTCGCTGCGCTCGATCCCCTGGGTGCTCGGCCTCGCCACGCTGTTCGCCGTCGCGGCCAACGTCAAGTCCGCCCAGTACACCCACGACCACTACGCGCCCGGCGACGGCGACCCGGCGGTGATGGCACAGGTCGCGCTGAACGACTCCTTCATCACGGCCTCGGCCGACGTCCTGATGCTGGTCGGCGGCGGTCTCGGCGCGATCGTCATCGCGGGCGAGTACGCGACCGGACTGATCCGCACCACCCTGGCCGCCGTCCCCGACCGCCGGGCGGTGCTGCTCGCCAAGGCGGCCGTGCTGACGGCGGTGCTGCTCGGCTTCGGGACGGTCACCGCGGGCGGCTCCTTCGGCCTCACCCAGGCGATCCTGGCCGACCGGGGCATCGGGCGGTCCATCACCGACCCGTCCGCCCTTCGGTACGTGGCGGCGGCCGCGCTGTTCGCCCCGGTGTGCGGACTGGTCGGGCTCTGCCTCGGTACCCTGATCCGGCACAGCGCGGGCGCGGTGGTCGGCACCGTGGTGGTGCTGTTCTTCCTGCCGTCCCTGGTCACCGAGCGCTACCGTTGGACGGCCGACCTGCTGCACGCCCTGCCCTTCCCCGCGTGGCAGCGCCTGTCCCGGATCTCGCCGGCGGGCATGCGGCCCACCGACTACCCGGCCACCGTCGCGGGCTCCTGGACCACCTACGCGATGTGGGCGCTCGTCTCGGTGGCCGTGGCGGTAGCGGCGATCCGGCGCCGCGACCACTGACGATCAGAAGGCCGCGATGCTGCCCGGCGCCCGCTCGGCCCGGCTGAGCGCCCGCAGCACGCTCACCTGGCCGTGCCTGCGCACCGCCAGCCGGGTCAGCAGGTCGATCACCGACCGGGCCGTCTCGGACGGGAGTTCGGGGGTCGGGACCCCGACGCTGACCGCGAGGTCGTCCGCGTGGACGGCCAGTTCCATGGTCCGGGTGGTCAGCAGGTCGTCGAGTACGAGCGACCACGCCCCCCAGAACGGCAGCCGGACCGGCCGGGCGCCGTCCTCACCCGCGAGGACGGCCGTGAGCCCGCCGAGCGTCTCGGCCAGCCGGCCGCTCAGCGCCGCCGCCCCTGGGGCCGCGACCGCTTCGCTGCCCTGCCGGATCCGCACGTTGATCTCGGTGTCGACCCCGGCCCCGACCCACCGGGACCGGCGGTAGTGCTCCAGCAGCCCCACCGTCTCCTCGCCCGGCACCGGGGCGGCCAGCACCTCCGGCACGCACAGCACCTGGTACGCCAGGTGCCCGGCCAGGCCGCCCACGCTCCACCGGGCCAACGCACTGGGCCTCGCCCAGTCGTCGGCCACCTCGGCCCGGCGCAGCAGCGCCTCCGCCGCGCGGGCCGCCGCCAGGAAGTCCGTCCGGGCATCCGTCATGCCGCACCTCCTACCCCGCTGCCGCCCCGACTCACCACGGGTCAGGGCCCCCGGGACCGCCCCGTGCTCTCCCGCTGGTTCGCCCACTCGTCGGCCAGGGCCACCAGCAGCGCCGCGAGGACCAGCCCCGAGGCGACGGTGTCGGCCAGCTGGAAGGCGAGCGCCCAGTCGGGGTGGGGGCCTGCGGCGTGGGCGAAGAAGACCGAGCCGACGACCGCGATGCCGACGGCCGAGCCGACCCGCTGGGCGGTCTGCAGGACGCCGCCGGCGCTGCCGGCGCGGGCGAGCGGGACGTACTGGAGGGTGAGCGTCTGGTTCGGGGAGATCACCAGGCCGCTGCCCACCCCGGCCACCAGCAGCGGGCCGAGGGTCGTCCAGCCCACGGAGGGGCCGGACCACAGCTGGACGGCCAGGACGGAGACCAGCAGACCGAGCAGCACCAGCACCAGCCCGAGCACCACCAGCCGCCGTCCGAATCGGCTGACCAGCCGCCCGCCCACGGCGGCGGCCACTCCCGAGCCGACCGCGAAGGGGGTGACCGCCAGGCCCGCCGTCAGCGCCGAGTAGTGCAGGCCCGCCTGGAGGTAGAGCGTGAAGATGAAGAAGACCGCGGTGAAGCCGGCGAAGTACACCAGCGACAGCAGCACCCCCGCCGCGTACGGGCGCACCGTGAACAGGGCCATGCTGACCAGCGGTTCGCGCCGCCGCGCGTAGTGCCGCTCCCAGCCGACGAAAGCGGTCAGCAGCACGGCAGCCACCGGCAGCAGCAGCCAGCGGGTCGCGCTGTGCCACTGCTGCTGCTGCACGAAGGGCAGCAGCAGGGCGACGGTGCCCGCGCCGAGCAGCAGCACCCCGACCGGGTCGAAGTCGCGGTGCCCGGCCCGTTCGGCGGCCGGGCCGGGCGGCGGGAGCAGCCGGTAGGCGATCGGCAGGGCGGCCGCGCCGATCGGCAGGTTGACCAGGAACACCCAGCGCCAGCCGTCCTGCCGGCCGAACAGCTGGATCAGCAGGCCGCCGAGCAGTGGCCCGACGGCGGTGGACAGTCCGATGGTGGCGCCGAGCGCGCCGAAGGCCCGGCCGCGTTCGGCGCCCTGGAACAGGGTCTGGATGAAGCCGGACACCTGGGGCACCAGCACCCCGCCGGCCGCGCCCTGGAACAGCCGGGCCAGCACCAGCCACTCCTGGCTCTGGGCCGCCCCGGCCAGCGCGCTGGCGGCGGTGAACAGGGCCAGGCCGGTGAGGAAGACGGCCCGTCGGCTGCGGGCGTCCCCGAGCCGCCCGGAGGGGACGAGCACCAGGCCGAAGGCGAGCGCGTAGCCGCTGAGCACCCACTGCAGTCCGCTGTCCGACATGTGCAGCCCGGCCCGGACGGTGGGCAGCGCGACGTTCACGATGCTGACGTCCAGCAGGGTCATGAATCCGGCGACCAGGCAGACCGTCAGCGCTCGCCAGCGCCGAGCCTCGGCCCGCCCACTGGCGGCGGTGGAACCGGGCGGCTGCGGTTTCTCCGCGTCGCGGGACGGTTGGGAGGTCATGGGGGCCTCTTCGCGGGGTCCGGGCACTGGTCCCGGGTGGGCCTGGCTCTGCTCCGGCTCATCCTCGCCCGGCCCCCGGCGCGCCGCCACCCGGGTCCGCCGCGGCCCGCGCGCGCCCCACCGCGCGGCCGGCCGCGCACACCGCGCCGGTCGTCCAGGCCCACTCGGACGCGCTGCACACCGTGCCGTTCAGCGGGCCAGCAGGTCCCGGAGCGCCTCCGTGACCTCGTCGGGCGCCTCCTCCGCCATGAAGTGCCCGGCCCCGGTCAGCCGGTGGTCCAGGTCCGGTGCCCACGCCCGCCACACCGCGGCGGCGTCGTAGCCCAGCTGCGCCCCCCAGTCCTGCTGGACCACCGTCACGGGCATCGCCAGCTGCGACCCGGCGTCCAGGTCCGCCTGGTCGTGCCGGACGTCGACGCCCGCCGAGGCCCGGTAGTCCGCGACGATCGACGGCACCGCCGCGGCGCAGGCCCGCAGGTACTCGGCCCGCACCTCCGGCGGCAGGGCGGCCGGGTCGTTCCCCCAGGCGTCGAGGAAGGAGCCGAAGAACGCGTCCGCACTGTTGGCGATCATGGTCTCCGGCAGGCCCGGCGGCTGCGCCATCAGGTACAGGTGGTAACCGACCGCCGCCGACACCCCGTGCAGGACGTTCCACATGTCGAGCGTCGGCACGACGTCGAGGATGCCCAGGTGGGTGACGGTCTCGGGGTGGTCGAGCCCGGCCCGGAAGGCGACCAGGGCGCCCCGGTCGTGGCCGACCAGGGCGAAGCGGTCGTGGCCGAGCGCCGCCGCCACGGCCACCACGTCGGCGGCCATGGTGCGCTTGGCGTACACCTCGGGGCCGGTCTCCGCCGGCTTGTCGCTGGCGCCGTACCCGCGCAGGTCGGGGCAGATCACCGTGTGCTGGTCGGCGAGCCGCTCGGCGACGTGCCGCCACATCAGGTGGGTCTGCGGGAAGCCGTGCAGCAGCACGACCGGGCTGCCGCTGCCGCCGACGGCGGCGGCCAGCCGCACTCCGTCCGTGCCGGGCAGGCGGAGGTGGTCGAAGCCGGGGATGGTGGGGGCCATGGAGGGCGTCTCCTCTCGGGTCTGGGACCGGGCGTCGGGAACCGGGCGCCGGAAAGCGGGTGCCGGGAACCGGGCGCGGGGTGCCGGGTGCAGGGGGTTGGGTGCGGGGTGTCGGGTGGAACCGACCTGGCCAGCCTGCTCGACCCCGATCAGCAACCGATCAGTGCGGTCGGGCGCGGCCCACCCCCGGCACGGAGGATGGGGGCATGCGAATCGACGTGCTCGGAGCCGTACGGGCCCTCCGCGACGACGGCTGCCCCGTCGAGCTGGGCGGCCCCCGCCACCGGGAGGTGCTGGCCCGGCTGGTCGCCGCCGAAGGCCGGATGGTCACCACCGACACCCTCGTCGAGGACCTGTGGACCGACCCGCCGGTCCGCGCCGTGGGCGCCCTGCGCACCTTCGTCGCCGCGCTGCGCCGCGCCCTCGAACCCGACCGGCCGCCCCGCGACGCGCCGCGCGTCATCGTCACCGAGGGCCCCGGCTACGCGCTTCGCCTGCCCCGCGAGGACGTGGACGCCCACCGGTTCCAGGACACCCTGGCCCGCGCCCGGCGCGACCCCGGCACGGCGGCCGAGCTCGGCGCGGCACTCGCCGCCTGGCGCGGGCCCGCCTACGCCGACGTGCCCGACTCCGCCTGGGCGCAGCGCGAGCGCGCCCGCCTGGAGGAGCTGCGGCTGGAGGGGGTGGAACTGCGCGCCCGGCTCCTGCTGGACGCCGGGGAGGGAGCCGGGCTCGTCGCCGAACTGGGCGCCCACGTCGCCGAACACCCGTGGCGCGAGCCGGCCTGGGGGCTGCTCGCCCGCGCGCTGCACCGCGCGGGCCGCCAGGCCGACGCGCTGGCCGCCCTCCGCCGTGCCCGCGCCATGCTGGTCGACCAGCTCGGGCTCGACCCCGGCGTCGAACTGCGGCGCCTGGAGGCGGAGATCCTCAACGGCCCCGCACCCGTCGGGCCCGCCCGGACCACCTGGTCCGGGCCCGGCGTCCGGCTCGGCCCGCGCACCACCGTGGAACTGGCCCGCACCCTCGCCCTGGCGGGCGGCGACGCCCTCGTCCACTCCCGTCGCGACCGGCTCGCCGCGATCCGGGCGGCGGAACGCACCGGGGACCTGCTGCTGACCGCCCGGATCATCGGCGCGTACGACGTGCCCGCCCTGTGGAGCCGGGCCGACGACCCCGAACAGTCGCGCGCGGTCGTCGAGGCCGCCGAGCGTACCCTCACCGCGCTCGGCCCCGACGGGCCCGCCGACCTCTCCGCCCGGCTCCTGGCGACCGTCGCCGTCGAGAGCCGAAGCGCCGACCTGTCCACGGCCGGACTGCGGCGCGCGAACCGGGCCGCCCGGCAGGCCGAGGCGCTGGCCCGGGGCCTGGCCGATCCCGGGCTGCTGGCCTTCGCCCTCAACGGGGTGTTCCTGCAGTCCTTCGGCCGCCCCGGGCTGGCCGTGGCCCGGGACGGGATCGGCACCGAACTCCTCGACCTGGCCGGTCGGCACGGCCTGGCGAACTTCGCCGTACTGGGCCGGCTCGTGCGTCTGCAGTCCGCCTCGGCCCTCGGCGACCTGGACGCCGCGGCCGCCCACGCCGAGGCGGCCGAACGGATCGCCGCCACCACCGAGGCGCCGCTCGTGCCCGTGCTCACCGGGTGGTTCCGGGCCCGGGCGACGGCCGCCCACAGCGCCGAACCCGGCGGGCCGACCGCCGCCATGGCCGCGGCGGAGTACCGCGCCGCCGAGGAGGCCCTCCGCACGGCCGGCATGCCGGGACTGCACCGCGGCCTCTTCCCGCTCGCCCTGCTGGGGCTGCGCCTGCTGCACGACCGTCCGGCGCCCACCGACCCGCGGCTCGACTGGGGACCGTACCGGCCCTGGGCGCGGCCCCTGGTGCTGCTCGCCGAGGGCCGGGCCGAGGAGGCCCGGGCCGCCCTCGCCGCGGCACCCGAACCGCCGCACGACCACCTCCAGGAGGCCCTGTGGTGCCTGACGGCCCGCGCCGCCTCCCGCCTCGGCGAACGCGCGACCGCCGCCCGGGCCGCGGCCGCCCTGCACGGCGCCGCGGTGGAGGACGCCGGTGGCGCCAGCGGGATGCTGACCCTCGGCCCGGTCGCGCGGTACCTGGCAGAGGCGGAGGCCTGCGCCGGGGCCGACGGCGGCCCCGCGGACGCGAGTTCGCGGAGGGGCCCTGGCCGGGACCGGTGCTGAACGGTGCCCGTCTGATCGTCCTGCCGGGGCTCTGATCGTCCTTCCGGGGCTCGCCCACCGGGGCACCCGTGGCGGCGGCCGGGGAGTGCGCGTCAGGCCTTCGGCCAGTTGCGCAGCAGGGCGTCGAGGGCGTCGAGGACGCGCGCCCAGGTCTCCTCCGTGGTGCGCGGGGTGTGCTGGAAGCTTCCCGCCCGTTCCAGCGCGACGTAGCCGTGGAAGGTGCTGCCGAGCAGGCGGACCGCGTCGGTCTCGTCGGGCTCCGCGAGGTCGTAGCCGCGCAGGATCGCGCGGGTCATCCGGGAGTGCCGGACGGCGGCGCTGTCGAGGGCCGTCTCGTAGTCGAGTTCGAGCTGCGCGGCGGCGTAACGGCCGGGGTGCTCGCGGGCGTAGTCGCGGTAGGCGTTGGCGAAGGCGGCCAGGGCGTCCTTGCCGGCGCGTCCGGCCAGGGCGGCGGAGACCCGGTCGGCGAGTTCCTCCAGCGCGAGCAGGGCGATCCGGGTCTTGAGGTCCCGGGAGCTCCTGACGTGCGAGTACAGGCTCGCGTCCTTGACCCCGAAGTGCCGCGCGAGCGCGGAGACCGTGACCTTGTCGAAGCCGACCTCGTCGGCCAGTTCCGCTCCCGCCCGGGTGAGTCGTTCCGCGTTCAGTCCTACGCGTGCCATGGGCTTCCCCTTCGATCGCCTGAAGCCATTATACGTTTGCCTAATTCCCCTAGGTAATTTACTTTGCTCCCTATGAAGCCGATGACCGAACACGAGATCCGCTCCGCCTTCGTGAACTGCAGCAAGGGCGAGGCGAAACGCCTGCACGTCCCCCGGGACCTGACCGAACTGCCTTGGGACGACCTGGACTTCCTCGGCTGGCGCGACCCCCAGGCGCCCGATCGCGCCTATCTCGCGGCCCAGCTGGACGGCCGCACCGTGGGCGTCGCCCTGCGCTCCTCCGGCGCCGCCTCCTGGCAGGCCCGGCGCAGCATCTGCTCGCTCTGCGTGACCACCCACACCGGGGGCGTCTCGCTGCTGGTCGCACCGCTGGCCGGAACGGCCGGGAAGCAGGGCAACTCCGTCGGCGCCTACATGTGCACCGACCTCGCCTGCTCGCTCTACGTGCGCGGAAAGCGGGAGGTCGGCACCCGGCTCCACGAGTCGCTCACCCTGGAGGAGAAGATCCGGCGCACCGTCGACAACCTCGCCGCCTTCCTCGCCAAGGTCACGGCCTGACCGGCCACCGGACCGCGGGCGGGTCAGCCGGCCAGCGGCGGGTCGAGCCGGGCGAAGGCGGCCTGGCGGCGGTACGGGAAGTAGGGGTACGGCGCGGTGCGGGCGCTGGCCGCGTCCAGCCGGGCGATCTGATCCTCCGTCAGCGACCAGCCGACGGCGCCGAGGTTCTGCCGCAGCTGCTCCTCGTTGCGGGCGCCGATGATGACCGAGGAGACGGTCGGGCGGCGCAGCAGCCAGTTGATGGCCACCTGGGGAATGGTGCGGCCGGTCTCGGCGGCGACCCCGTCGAGGGCGTCGACCACCCGGTACAGCAGCTCGTCCTCGACCGGCGGCCCGTAGTCGGCGGTGTCGTGCAGCCGGCTGCCGGCCGGGAGGGGCCGGCCGCGCCGGATCCGGCCGGTGAGGCGCCCCCAGCCGAGCGGGCTCCACACCAGGGCGCCGACGCCCTCCTGCCGGGCGAGCGGCATCAGCTCCCACTCGTAGTCGCGGCCGACCAGCGAGTAGTAGACCTGGTGGGCGGCGTAGCGGGGGCGGCCGTGGCGGTCGGCGAGGTCCAGGGACTTCATCAGCTGCCAGCCGGAGAAGTTGGAGACGCCGGTGTAGCGGATCTTGCCCGCACGGACCAGGTCCTCCAGAGTGGCCAGCACCTCTTCGATCGGGGTGGCGGCGTCGTAGGCGTGCAGCTGGAACAGGTCGAGGTGGTCGGTACCGAGGCGGCGCAGCGCGTCGTCCACCGACCGGATGAGCCTGGCGCGGGACGTACCGGCGTCCTGCGGGCCGTCGCCGAGCGGCAGTCCGGCCTTGGTGGAGATCAGCACCTGGTCGCGGCGGCCGCGGAGGGCCTGGCCGAGCACCTCCTCGGAGGCGCCGTCGGAGTAGACGTCGGCGGTGTCGAAGAGGGTGACTCCGGCGTCGATGGCGATGTCGAGCAGGCGGCGGGCCTCCTGGACGTCGGTGGTTCCCCAGGCGCCGAACAGCGGGCCGCGGCCGCCGAAGGTGCCGGTGCCGAGGCTGAGCGCGGGGACCTTGAGTCCGGACGCGCCGAGCCGGCGGTACTCCATGCCGCTGGATTCCGTGGTGGTTGCCATGACAGTACTCCCCTCGGAGTCCCTAATGGGATTCCCGTTCCGTTAGGATGCTTCGAAGCTAGCAGACTCCACCCGACTAATGGAACAGGAATCCCGTTAATGGCTGTCGAGCCGGTTGAACCCGCCGAGTCCGCCGACCCCGCCGCCTCCGGCCCGCCCGGTTCGCCCGGGACGGCTGGGGCGCCCAGGACGGCTGGGGCGCCCGGGACGGCTGGGGCGCCCGGGACGACCGGCTCGCCCGGGAGCGTCCGCCCCGGCGGCCGTACCGCCCGGGTCCGCGCCGCCGTCCTGCGGGCCGCCGAGGACGCCCTGGTCGAGCACGGCTTCGGCGGGCTCGACCTCGCCGACCTCGCCCAGCGGGCCGAGGTCGGCCGGACCACCGTCTACCGCCGCTGGGGCAGCACCACCGCCCTGGTCGCCGACCTGCTCGCCGACATGGCCGAGCAGTCGCTGCCGCGCTCCCGCAGCGGCTCGCTCACCGAGGACCTACGGGCCAACGCCCGACTCGTCCAGCGCACCCTGGCCGACCCCCGGCAGGGCGCGCTGTTCCGCGCCGTCATCGTGGCCGCCAACGGCGATCCGGGGACGGCCGAAGCCCTGCGGCACTTCTACCGGCGCCGGGTCGAGGAGTGGGCGCCGTGCGTCACCGAGGCCGTCGAACGCGGCGAACTCCCGCCGGACACCGACGCGTTCGAGGTGATCCGGGCCGTCTCGGCACCGCTCTACTACCGGATGCTCACCACCGCCGAGCCGCTCGACGAGCCGGCCGCCGACCGCGCCGCGGCCGCCGCCGAGGCCGCCGCCCGGGCGGGCGCGTACCGGCGGCAGGAGGCCTGAGCGGACGCGGCTGCACCGCCCCGGGCACGGGAACGGCCGCACGACGCGGTTGCGCGGTGCGGCCGGTGCCGGGAGCGGGGGGAAGAGCGGTGACGACTCAGAAGAACGAGTCGTCGTCGTCCTCGTAGTAGTTGTTGACGACCACCTGGGGTTCGTCGTCGCTCAGCGCCTCGTTGAGCAGCATGCCGCCGACCAGGCCCGCCGCACCGGCGCCGAGCATGGCACCGGTGCCGAAGCGGCGGCCGCCCTGGTCCTGCTGCTGGGCGGGCACCTGCGGCCGGACCTGCTGCTGCGGGTAGCCGGCCTGCGGCGGGGTGTAGAACGGCGGGACGGTGGTCTGCACCCGCTGGGCGCAGGCGGCACAGGCCTCGACCTGACGCGGCACGCCCCACTGCGGCTGCCACAGCACCGCGGCCGAGCCGACACCGTGGGTGGGGTCGAAGAAACACGTCACGGGGGAACTCCCTGTTACTGGCTGGGTCTTCGGAACAGCGGGAACGACGGCGGCGGGCGCGGCCGCCGGCATCGGGGGCAGCGGCGCCGGGGCCTGCGCCGGGGCGGAGGGGGCGGCCGGCGCCGGCTGGAGGACGTCGACACCGAAGTCGGTGGCGATGCCCGCGAGCCCCGAGGCGTACCCCTGGCCGACGGCGCGGAACTTCCAGTCCGCGCCGTTCCGGTAGAGCTCGCCGAACACCATCGCCGTCTCGCTGCCCGTCTCCGGCGTCACGTCGTAGCGGGCCACCTCCGCGCCGCCGTCCGCGTCGGTGAGCCGGACGTGGGCGCCGCGCACCTGCCCGAAGGTCTGCCGGCGCTGCGCCGCATCGTAGATCGCCACCGCGAAGACGACCTTCTGCACGTCGGCCGAGACGTCCGCGAGCCGGACCTCGATCCGCTCCTGGTCCTCGCCCCCGCCGTCCGCGCCGAGGTGGCGCACCGCGCCGTCCGGGCTCTGCAGGTTGTTGAAGAAGACGAAGTGCTGGTCCGTGAGGACCTTCCCGGACGCCCCGCAGAGCAGGGCGCTGGCGTCCAGGTCGTACCCGGGGCCGGCCGTCCAGCCGAGGCAGACCCGGACGGACCGCACGCCGGGCGCCTGCCGGTTCAGGGAGACGTTGCCGCCCTTCGTCAGGGCCACACTCATGGGGTTTCCTCCACCACCGTCCGAATCACGCTTTTCGACCACGACAACGCTGTAGATGCCACGCCGGTTCCCGTCACCTCGATCAGAACCGGACCGGGAGTTCCAGCAGGCCACGGGCCCTCATGGTGGGGCGGTGGCGCAGTCGCTCGGCCGGGACGTCCAGGGCCAGCGCGGGGAAGCGGCGCAGCAGGGCCGTGAGCGCGAGCGAGGTCTCCATCCGGGCCAGCGGGGCGCCCAGGCAGTAGTGGATGCCGTGGCCGAGCGCGAGGTGGCCGTTCTCCCGGCGGCGCAGGTCGAGCCGGTCGGGGTCGCCGAACTGCCCGGGGTCGCGGTTGGCCGAGGCGAGCGAGAGCAGGACCGTCTCCCCCGCCGGGACGGTGACGCCGCCGATGGTGACGTCCTCGCGCGGGAAGCGGCGGATGGCCAGCGGGGCCGGTCCGTCGAAGCGCGCGAACTCCTCGACGGCGCCCGTGATCAGCTCCGGCTCGGCGCGCAGGGCCGCGAGCTGCTCGGGATGGGTGAGCAGGGCGAGGACGGCGTTGGCGATCAGGTGGACGGTGTTCTCGTAGCCCGCGAAGAGGATGAGGAAGGCGAGCGAGGTCAGTTCCTCCTCGCTCAACCGGTCCTGTTCGTCCCGGACGGCGATCAGGTCGGAGAGCAGGTCGTCGGCCGGCTCGGCGCGCTTGCGCGCGATCAGGCCGGTGAAGAAGGCGAGCATCGCCCCGACGGCGTCGCGGGCCTGTTCGGGCTGGTCCGGGTCCGGGGTGATCAGGGTGTCGGTCCAGGCCCGGAAGTCGTGCCGGTCGTCCTCGGGGACGCCGAGCAGGTCGCAGATGACGGTGATCGGCAGCGGCGCGGCGTAACTCGCGAGCAGGTCGACGCGGCGCGAGGACCCGGCGGCGTCCTCGGCGGCGTCGAGGAGTTGCTCGGCGACGCGCTCGATCGGCGCGCGCAGGGCGGCGACCCGGCGCGGGGTGAAGGCCTGGACGACCAGGCGGCGGATCCGGGTGTGGTCCGGCGGGTCCATGTTGAGAAGGTTGGCGTCCAGCGCGGGCGGCAGCGCGAAGCCCCGGTAGTTGCCGGGCGCGGCGTGCGCCCGGTCGAGGGCGAGGCGCGGGTCGGCGAGGGCCTGGCGGACGTCCGGGTAGCGGGTCACCAGCCAGACGGGCAGCCCGTCCGGGCCGACGATCCGCCGGACGGGTGCCTCGGCGCGCAGCTCGGCGTAGGCGCCGTAGGGGTCGGTGAGCAGGGACTTCACGGTCGGGTCGAGGGGTGTCACGCGGTCAGCCTACGGGGCGGGGACAGGCACCCTGGCGGGGCGTCAGCGCCGTACCTATTGTCAGCGTCCATGACAAACATTCACCGCGCCGCCGGACGCCCCGCACGTGCCGCCGAACGTGCCACCGGGCGTACCGTCGGCCGTGCCGCCGCGCTGGCCACCGCCCTCGCCGGAACCCTCGCCGCCCTTCTCGCGCCGGCCGCCGCCCAGGCCGCGCCGGCTGCCTGCCGGACCGTCACCACCGCCCCGACGGACGCCGAACAGGCCCGGCTGCAGGACGCCCGGACCGACGTCTTCACCGAGCGGTCCGGCCTCGACGACCTGCTCCACGGCTTCCCCGCCGCGCTCTGCTCCGCCCGCACCGCCCACCGCGCACAACGGGTGGTGGACACCTGGGGCCGCAGGCTCTGGCAGGCCGGCCTCGACCGCGCCCAGGGCCGTCGGCCCGGCGGCGAACTGCCCGCCCTCGACGACCGTCCGCTGTACTGGACCCGGCTCGCCATGACCGTCCAGCTCGCCGGCTGGCAGCCCGGGTTCGACGTCGACCACGACGAACTGCGGGCCCGCTTCGAGGACGCCTCCCGCGGCCTGGACGACGGCTTCGGCGACGAGTCGGGCCCCGGCTCCGGCTCCGGCGTCCGGCGGATCTTCATCAGCGGATTCGACCCCTTCGGCCTGGACACCGAGCCGCGCCGCGCCAATCCCTCCGGTGCGGCCGTCCTGCAACTGGACGGGCAGCGGATCACCCTGGCCGACGGCAGCACGGCCGAGGTGCGGGCGGTCGTCCTGCCGGTGCGCTACCGGGACTTCGACGAGGGCATCGTGGAGCGCGCCTTCGGCCCCCGCCTGCGGCCCGGCGGCCCGCAGTCCGCCGACCTGGTCACCAGCATCAGCCAGGGCTACCCCGGCACGTTCACCCTGGAGGCCTGGGCCGGGCGCGCCCGCTCCGCCGACCCGGCCACCGACAACGCCGGCGCGCTCTCCGGCGGCACCACGACCCACCCGGTGGACGCCCCGGGCCTGGCCGCCGGTCCGCAGTTCATCCGCACCACCCTGCCCACCGACGCCATGACGGCCGTCCAGCAGCCGTACCCCGTCCTGCTCAACACCCCCGTCGTCGAGATCCCCGCCGGCGCCACCGCGCCGGTCCAGCGCACCGACGGCCCCACCCCCGGCTCCCGCGCCGTCGCCGGAGGCGGCGGGGGCTACCTCTCCAACGAGGTCGCCTACCGCTCCAACCGGCTGCGCCTCGCCCTCGACCCCGACCTCCCCGGCGGCCACCTCCACACCCCCGTCCTCACCGGCCTGCCGGACCAACAGGACCAGCTCACCTCACCGGAGTTCGAGCACAACGAGGCCGCGATCTCCGACGAGGTCCGCGCCGTCCTGAGCAGCGGCCGGCTCTGAGCAGCGGCCGCGCGGGCCCGGCTCTCCCGGCTCCCCCGGCTTCCCCAGCAGCCGGGCTGCCGGGGAAGTCAGGCCGGGTGAGCGAAGCGGGTGCCCACCGCGCGGGCGCGGGATTCGGCGATCTCGGTGCCGGCCGCCTCGCGGCCGGCCCAGTGCGAGCCCTTGACGGACTTGCCGCGTTCGAGGTCCTTGTACACCTGGAAGAAGTGGGTGATCTCCAGCAGGTCGAACTTGCGCAGGTCGTCGATGTCCCGCAGGACGGCGTAGCGCGGGTCGTGGGCCGGAACGCAGAGGATCTTGTGGTCCGGGCCGCGCTCGTCGCGCATCACCCACATGCCGACCGCCCGGCAGGTGAGCACGCAGCCCGGGACGGCGGGTTCGCCGCCGAGGACGAGGGCGTCCAGCGGCTCGCCGTCGCCGCCGAGGGTGCCCTCGACGTAGCCGTAGTCCGCGGGGTAGCGGGTGGCGGTGAAGAGCGTGCGGTCGAGGCGGATCCGGCCCGCGTCGAAGTCCATCACGTACTTGTTCCGCGACCCCTGCGGGGTCTCGATCATCACGTCGAACTCGGCGGGTTCCACCGGGGCCTCCTCCTCGGCTCATGGGCCAGATCGTCCGCCGTCCGGGCTCCCCGGGCAGGGTCGAAACGGCCCCCGCGGTTCACGGCCAGCCGCTAGCATCCGGGCCAGGGGGAGTTGGCGGGTCACGGTCATGCACCACCATCGCACGGCGGGCGGACGTCCGCAGGGCCGCCCGGCGGGGCCGCTGGCCCGGCAGGACGGGTGGGAGGTGCACGGCGGGGACGGCGTGCTCGGCTGCGTCGACCGGACCGGCCTGGTCCGCTGGCGGCAGCCCTGCCCGGGGCGGCCGAACGCCGCGCACGTCTCCGCCGACCGGGTGCTGGTCACCACCGACACCCACGAGTACACCGACCGGGGGCACCTCGGCCCGGCCCTGCTGCTGGACCTCGCCGACGGCACACCGGTCGCCGAGCTGCGCGGCGAGCGCGGCGCGGCGACCGGGGGCGGGCGGTTCCTCCTCGGCCTGGAGGGCCACGGCGCCTTCGACACCCGGGCCCACGACCGGGACGGCGCCGTCACCGACTCCTGGCGCAGCTTCGGGCACTACGTGGTCGACGACGGCCTGCGCGTGGTCGAGACGGACCGCCGGCGCCCCACCCGGAGCCGGGTCGTGCGGCTGCTGCCCGGCGGGGCGGTGGAGCGCGGTCCGCTGCTCAGCGACGCGCGGGTGCCGGAGCCGCTGGCGCTTCCCGACGGCACCCTGCTGGTGCTGGACGCCGGTGTGCTGCGGTCGGTCGGGCCGGAGCTCGACGACGCGGTGCTCGCCGAACTGCTGCCGCTCCCGCCGGAGGAGCAGAACCGCTCCACCGGTGCGCTGAGCCGGACGGCCAAGGGACTGAGCGCGACGCTGGTCGAGCGCCACCCGACCCGGATGGGCAGCTACACCACCTACACCTGGGCCATCGGCCTGGTCGGACCGTGACCGCCGTCGCGCCGCTCAGCGGGTGGTCGCCTCCCACGGGCCCTGCTCGGGCCGCGCCTCGGTGTCCGTTCCCGGCCAGGGCGGCATGGTGACGGCCGTGATGCGCAGCGGTCCGTCGGCGTCCGGGTCGGCCCGGAACTGGAAGGCGGTGCCCAGCGGGATCGACGCCGCCGTCCCGGCCGCGATCCGGAGAGTCTCCTCCCGGCCGTTCTGGCGGCGCCACAGCTCCCCGCTGCCCGCGGTGACCTGCCACAGCTCCTGCACGGTGGCGTGCGACACCGCGTGGGCGACCTGCCCGGGGGCGAGCTCGAAGACCGCGAGGCTGCCCAGCCCGTCCAGTACCAGCAGCGGACGGACCACGGCGCCGTCCGGGGCGGTCACCACGGGGGCGTCGGCGGCCTCGGCGCTCTCGAAGGGCTGGTGCACAGGCGGTAGGGGTTGCTCACTCATCCGACGACCCGGCCTCTCGTGTGACGGAATGTTCCTCCCTACCCAGGAACGCCCCCGGCCTACCGCCCGGACTGCCCCGGGACGCCGCCGAACTCGCGCACGGCCTCGGTGACGATGGACTCCAGCCGGGCGTGGTGGGCGCCGCGCCAGTACGCCTGGCCGCAGTCGGCGCACTGGGCGAAGGCGTCATAGGAGCGCTCGGTGCCATCGTGGAGCTGCTCGCGCACGGTGGTCTTGCTCACCGTGCGCAGCGCGCCGTTGCAGGTGGTGCAGCGGCTCCAGGGCGCGAGCGGCGGGGCGAATCGGGAGAGCACGTCGCGCAGTTGCTCGGCGGGGCGGTGGCTGTAGACGTAGGCGCCGGCCCACAGTTCGCGGCGGCGCAGCAGGCCGCGGTCGCGGGAGAGCATCACCCGCTGCTCGGCGGCGGAGCGGGCGGCCAGGGCGGCGTCGCCGATGTCCGGGTTCTCGTACGCGGCGTCGATGCCGAGCAGGCGGAGCCGGCGGGCGAGGGTGCCGAGGTGGACGTCCAGCAGGAAGCGCGGCGGGGCGGGCGAGGGCTGCGGGCGGGCCACGGCCTCGACGCTGATGTGCTCCGTGTCGGCCGGGACGTGCGAGTCCGGGACCGGCCGGCCGTCCACCAGCAGGGTGCCGACCTCGGTGAGCGGGACGCCCAGCGACTCGACCACATGACCGAGGGTGGAGGTGCCGTCGGTGCGCAGCGCGGTGCGGCCCGCCCGCCGGGGCGCGGAGACGAAGAGTTGCAGCTCAGGGGCGAAGTCGAGCCAGATCTGGGGTCGGTCCACGCGGCCAGCATGCCAGCGGGGGACGGGCCGGGGCCACCGGTTTCCGGGCCGCGCCGCCGGTACGGACCCCAGGCCGCCGCGCCGCCGGTACGGACCCTAGGCCGCCGGGATGACCGGCGCGGGTGCCGGCCGTCGGTCGCGCGCCGCCCAGCGGGCGACCGGGCCCATCGCGTACCCGGCGGCCAGGAACACGCCGCCCAGCACCAGCCAGCCCGCGAGGCCGCCCTCAAGCAGCAGCGCGGTGAGCAGCAGCGGCCCGAGGGTGCGGGCGACGGTGACGCCGGTGCCGAAGAAGCCCTGGTACTGGCCGATCCGCTCGGGCGGCGCAAGGTCGAAGCCGAGCTGCCAGGAGCCGGCCGACTGCCGCATCTCGCCGGCCACCTGGAGCACGGCGGCGGCCACCAGCAGCGCGCCGAAGGCCCACACCGGCACGTCCAGGGCGGAGAGTCCGCAGACCACGCAGGCGGCGAGCAGCAGCACCCCGGAGGCGCGCACCGCCCGGACCGCCGACTCCAGCCCGCTGACGTCACGGGCCGCCCGGACCTGGAAGGCCAGCACGGCCAGGGTGTTGAGCACGAAGAGCACCGAGCCGAGCCAGCCGAGCCCGGAGGCACGCTGGGCGATCCACAGCGGCAGGATCAGGCTCAGCAGCGGCATCCGCAGCAGCAGCACGGTGTTGACCAGGGTGACGGCGGCGTACCGGCGGTCGCGCAGCACGGCGAGGCGCGGGCCGGTGCCCGACTCCTGCGGCGCGGGCGGGACTTCGGGCAGCCGCCGGAGCACCAGGGCCCCGGCCAGGAAGCCGAGCGCGGTGACGGCGAAGGCGCCCAGGTAGGCGCTCCGGGTGCCGACGGTCAGCGCGATGCCGCCGATGGCGGCCCCGACGGCCAGCCCGCCGTTGAGGGTCGACTGCAGATGGGCGAGCAGTCCGGTCCGTTCGGCACGCGGCACCAGGCCCGCGACCAGGGCCTGCCGGGCGGCGGTGAGGCCGGACTGCGCGGTGGCGTAGAGGCAGACGGCGAGCAGGAACAGCGCGTAGGAGCGCACCGCCAGGAGGGCGGCGACCACGGCGGCCGTGCCGAGCGCGAGGGCCACGGCGGTGCGGCGGGGGCCGCGCCGGTCGGCGAGGTGGCCGAGCGGGACGCCCGCCACCGAGCCGAGCGCCCAGGCGATCGCGAGGCCGAGGCCGAGGGCGGTCGGGGACATCCCGACGACCCGGGTGAAGTAGAGCGCGGAGCAGGTGTAGTAGGCGCCGTCGCCCACCGAACTCGCCAACTGGGCTGCGGCTAGGGTGCGCTGGGGGCCGGCGGGGGGCAGCAGGGCGAAACCTGCGGCGCTCTGGTTCGGCACTTCTCTCCTGTCGGACGGGCGGCGCGCGGGCCGGAGGTTCACGACCGCCGGGGCGGCTCTCAGCGGGGCACCGCCCAGCCTAGGGACCGAATGGACCGGCCGGCAGATCCAGTGATCTTGAATTTTCCCGGGCCACTTGGCCCGCCCGTCGGACGGCCCCCCCGCCGCACCGCCGAGCGAGCCCTGAACTCCCGTACGAGGGAGGCAGGTTGCCCCGGGGGCACGACCCCGGACCGGCCTCCCCCGCCCGGCCGAAGCGCCGTCCGTACCCGCTCCGACGCCGCCGCCCCAAGCGGACGGAAGCCCTCCACCACCCGGCCGGAGGGCCAAGATCGGTCATGTTGACCCGCCAGTAGTGCCCTCCTATGCTCAGCGGCGTTCGCGATCCGGCACCGGGGCCGGGGCCGTCCGTGCCCGCCCGATCCGGCGCCGTCCTTCGGCTCGAAGGGTTTCCTCCCATCAGCACCTCCATCGCCCCCTCGGACTCCGCCGGTCACCCGGGCGACGGCGGACGAGCGGCCGGCGCCGCTGCCCCGGAGAGCCCCGCGAGCCCCCCCGAGGCCACCGGCCGCCGCCGCTTCCTCACCTACCTGCTGGCCGCCCCGACCCTCACCGTCGCCGCCCGGCTCGGCCTCGACGCCGCCGCGCCCGCCTCCGCCCGAGCCGCCGTCCGCGCCACCGCGGCCGCCCAGGACGCCTCCGCGCCACCGCAGCTGCTCGGCCTGCCGGGCATCCCGGACGTCCTCGACCTCGGCGACGCGATGATCCTGGCCGGGCTGCCCACCGCGCACCTGCTGGTGCTCGAAATCACCCCTGCCGGGCGTGCCGCGCTCCACCTGCCCAGGCTGGAGGTCGGCCAGGGCCTGACCACCGCGATCGCCGTGCTGGTCGCCGACGAGCTCGACGCCAGGCTCACCGACGTGGACGTGCCGCTCTCCGACGGCCGCCCCGAACTGCTCTTCAACCAGCTCACCGGCGGCTCCAACTCGGTGCGCTCGCTCTACGACCCGGTGCGGGCCGCAGCCGCCGCCGCCCGCGCCCGGCTGGTCACCGCCGCCGCCCGGCGCTGGAACGTTCCGGCGAGCGGACTGCGCACCGCCGACTCCGCCGTTCTCGCCCCCGACGGCCGCCGCCTCGGCTTCGGCGAACTCGCGGCCGACGCCGCCTCGGTGGTCGTGCCGGACGTGCCCGCCACTCCCAAGTCCGCCGACCAGCGCCGCCTGGTGGGCAGGCCCACCGGACGCATCGACGCGCGTGACATCGTCACCGGGCGGGCCGAGTACGCCGGGGACCTGCAGATCCCGGGCGCCGCACCCACCGTGGTCGCCCGCCCGACCACCGTCAACGGCACCCTCAAGTCCCTGGACGCCTCCGTCGCCCGCGCCATGCCCGGCGTGCTCTCCGTGGTGCAGATCCCCAGCGGCGTCGCGGTCCTCGCCGAGACCTTCGACCAGGCGCTCAAGGCCCGCGACGCGCTGCGCACCACCTGGAACCCCGGCCCGGTCGCGGACCTGTCCGACGCCGACGTCCGGGCGAAGCTGCGCGCCGCCCACGCGCCGTTCCTGCTGCCACCGCTGCTCACCTCGCACCTGGACGGCGAGTTCGACTTCGCCTTCGTCAACCACGCCCCGATGGAGGTGCTGACCGCCGTCGCCGACGTCCGGCCGGGCCGCGCCGAGCTGTGGTTCGCGGCGCAGAGCCCGATCACCGCCCAGCAGACCATCGCCGCCGAACTCGGCCTGCCGCAGAGCGCCGTGACCGTCCACGTGGTGCGCGGTGGCGGCTCGTTCGGACGCCGGCTGTTCTTCGACGCCGCCCTGGAGGCCGCCCAGATCTCCAAGGCCGCCGGGCGCCCGGTCAAGCTGATGTGGACCCGCAACGACGACATGCGCCACGGCCGGATGCGCCCCGCCAGCCACCACCGGATCCGCGCCACCTACGGCCTCGGCCAGGTGCTCACCTGGGAGCACCGCGCCGCCACCGTCCGGACCGACCTCTCGCACGGGCTCGGCGAGGCGCTCACCGGCGCCGGGTTCGACCTCTCGGCCGCCGGGATCAGCCTCGCCCAGGCCTTCTTCCTGCTCACCGAGAAGAACCCGTACGACGTCGGCATCCCCACCCAGCTGCTCGCCGAGCTGCCGCTGCAGCTGCACACCGGCAGCTGGCGCTCGGTCTACTCGGGCACGGTCCGGGTCGCCGACGAGATCATGATGGACGAACTCGCGCGCCGGATGGGCCAGGACGAGGTCGCCTTCCGCCGCGCCCGGCTGCGCGACGCCGCCGGGCAGGCCCTGCTGGACACCGTCGCCAGGGCCGGCGGCTGGGGCCGCCCGATGCCGGCCGGCCGGGCCCAGGGCGTCGGCTACCACGACGAGAACGGCGGCCGGGTCGCCTACCTGGTCGAACTCGACGCCACCGACCGCGCCGATCCCCGGGTCACCAAGGCCGTCATCGCCGCCGACGTCGGCCAGGTCATCAACCCCCGCGGCCTGGAGGCCCAGCTGACCGGCGCCCTGTGCGACGGCATCTCGGTGATCCTCCGGGCCGGCAACCACCTCGACAACGGCGCCTTCCGGGAGGGCAGTTACGCCGATTTCCACTACGCCCGGCAGCGCGACACCCCGCCCACGGTCGAGATCCACCTGATGCCGTCGAGCGGAGCCCCGGGCGGGGCCGGCGAGCTGGGCGTCCCGGCCGCCTGCGCCGCGGTCGCCAACGCCTACGCCCGGGCGACCGGCACCAGCCCGCGCTCCTTCCCGATCGACTTCTGATCCGCACCGACCCCTGACCGCCCGGAACCAAGGACATCGACTCCCCGTGCCCACCCACACCTTCGTCCTCAACGGGCAGCCCGTGACCGTCGACGCCCCGGACGACATGCCGCTGCTCTGGGTGCTCCGCGACAAGCTCGGTGTCACCGGCCCCAAGTACGGCTGCGGTGTGGGTGTCTGCCGGGCCTGCACCAGTCACCTCGACGGCCAGGAGTTCCAGCCCTGCACCCGCTCCGTCAAGGACTGCGCGGGCCGCACGGTGACCACCATCGAGGGCCTCGCCGACGGCGACACCCTCCACCCCGTCCAGGAGGCCTGGATCGACTGCGACGTCGCCCAGTGCGGCTTCTGCCAGCCGGGCCAGATCATGACGGCCGTCGCCCTGCTGCGCCGCACGCCCGATCCGACGGACGCGGACATCGACCGGATCCAGAACATCTGCCGCTGCGGCAGCTACCCGCGCATCCGCGAGGCGATCAAGCGCGCGGCGGCGGCCGGACGGCTGCACTGACGCGGCGGCTCTGCCCTCGCGTGTGGTGGGCCTTCTCCTGGTACACCTGCTCGCCGACCTTCACCACTCCGGACGGGCGGGCCCTGCCGGTGCGCGACGGCATCGGCCCGCACCTGGCCGCGGGCGAGATCGCCGCCCTTCTCGGCAGGTCCGGCTCCGGCAGGCCCGGTGCGCGGTGCGGAGCGGCTGCCACGGCCCGGCCCGCGCGGTGGCGTCGAAAGCCGCGCTTCAGCGCCCGAGCAGTCGGTCCGCGATCTGCTCCACCACCGCGGCCGCGACGTGCCCCGGCCGGGCGTACTCGGCCGGAGTGGCGGGGCCGGTGCCCGGGATGAGGAGGTGGTTGAGCTCCGGGTGGATCCGGATCGCCACCTCGGGCCGGTCGGCGAGCGCCTGCTGCCAGCGCGTCAGGTCGTCCTCGACGGTCACCTGGTAGTCCCGCCCGCCTTGCAGGATCAGCATCGGGAGGGTCAGCCCGGCCGCCGTGGCCAGCTGGTCGTAGTCGCGCAGGTCGAGCCAGTAGGCGGCGGAGAGCCCGAACGGCAGTGACTCCGCCGGGGTGTCCGGGGTCAGTCCGGGGCCGGCCACCACCGCGGCCTGGCGGGCCAGCGCCGCCACCATCTCCGTCGCCTGCGGCCCGGGCGTCAGCGTCGCGAGGTGGCGCGCGACCCGGACGGCGGCCTCGTGCATCGGCTGGGCGTCCGCGGCCAGCAGCACCAGTCCCGCGACGGGCGGTTCGGCGGCGGCGGCGATCCGGGGCGCCACCTTGCCGCCCATGCTGTGGCCGACCAGGTGCACGCGGTTCGGGTCGACTTCGGGCCGGGCCCGGAGCAGTTCGACGGCGGCCAGCGCGGGCGGCAGGTACTCGTCGGCCATGGTGAAGTCGGCGGGCAGCCGGTCCGGGTGGGCGAAGGTCGGCTTGTCGAAGCGCAGCACGGCCACCTGCCGGCTGGCGAGCCCCCAGGCGAGGTCCTTGAGCGGCTTGTTGGGGCCGCTGCTCCCGTCCCGGTCGAAGGCGCCGCCGCCGCTGAGCAGCACCACGGCGGGCCGGGGCCCCGGGCCGACCGGAAGGCTGAGCGTTCCGGGCACGGCGAGCGGCCCGCTGCCGAGCCGGACCTCGGTCTCGGTGAACCGAGCCGGGTCCGCGTACGTCGGCGGCTGCCAGGCCGCGGCCTCGCCCGGATCGAGCCGCAGCCCGTGCAGCAGCCCGTCCGCGCCGACCGAGGTGACCACGGTGAACCCGCCGTCCCCGCAGCTCACCGGGAGGTGCACCCGGACCGGCTCGTCGCCGGGGCTGGCGACCGGTTCCGCGATCGCGGTCACCCCACCCCGCCCGTCGGTCTCGGTCGTCCAGGCGAGCCGCAGCGCCTCGGCCGGGACGGCGGCCCGCAGCGGTGGCGCGAACAGCTCGACGGCCCCGGTGAAGTCCCCGGCCCGTAGCAGCGCGGCGAACGCCCGCGCCACCTCCAACACCCTGTCTTCGTTCTCCCCCATGGCCAAGAAGGTTATCAGGATGGTGAGTTCGGGGAGTCAGACTTCGGCGGCCGCCCAGGGGTCGCGGCCGAAGAAGGCGGCCAGCCGGTCGTACACCGGGGCGCCCGCCGGGGCGGGCACCTCGGGGCCGAAGGCGTGGTGCCCCGCCTCGTCACCGCGGTACTCGGGCCTGAGGGCGCCACGGGCCCAGTCGAGCGCCGCGAGCGCCACCTCGTGGTCCAGGCCCTCGGTCGACTGGCCGGTCGCGCGCGCCAGGTCCCAGGCGTGGACGGCGAATTCGGCGACCTGCTGGTCGACCGGGAACCGCGCCGGCAGGACGGCGCCGCCGGGGGCCGGCGTCGTGCCGGTGAGGTCCCCGGCGGCGCGCCAGGCCGTGACCAGCCGTTCCGCGCCGGCCTCGAAGGCGTGCAGCCAGTCCTCCTCCACCCGCTCGAAGGACTGCGACCGGTCCGGCTGTCCGCCCTCGGCCCGCAGGGTGAACTGCCGCAGGTCGAACAGGAGGTGGCTGACCAGGTCGCCGACGTCCCAGGAGCGGCAGGGGGTCGGGTGGCCGGCCAGCTCGACGCCGGTGCCGTCGATCAGGCCCGCCGTCTGGGCCAGGGCCCGGGCGAGCAGCTCGATCGGGTCGTCCACCGCGGTCATGGCACACCTCTCGGTCGGGGGGCACGGATCGTGCCGGGCGATCGTAAGCGCGGGCACCGACGACGGCCGGGCACGACACCCGGGCGCCCGGCGCGATGCCGCACCGCGTCCGGCGGGAGGAACCGCTCATGAACGTCCTCACTGTCAGGCGGCGAAACCGCCGTCCACCGAAAGCTCCGCACCGCTGACGTACCGGCCCTCCTCACCCACCAGGTAGGAGACGGCGCCCGCCACCTCGTTCACCGTGCCGTACCGGCTTCGAGGGCGACGAAACCGCGCTGGCCGTCGGCGGACGGGCCGCCGGCCGGGTTCATGTCGGTGTCGATCGGGCCGGGGTGGACCAGGTTGAGGTGATCACAACGTTCAACTACGCCTCCGTACCTCCCGGGGGCGTGCAGCGGTAGTACGACCCGACGGCCGGCTGCCCGGTCCGGTTGGGGCCGGCCGACGGGTCGGCGCCCGCGTACTCGAACGGCAGTCGAACCGGTCGCCCGCCGTCCAGGAGCAGCAGGTGACGGCGCGCCCGGTACTCGAACCCGGCCGCCCGCAGCGCGGCCACCACCGCACGCGCCGCGCCGGAGCCGTCGGGCCGGCGCACCGATTCCGGGTCGAAGTGGGCGGCGAACCGGCCGTCCGGGGTGAGCCAGGAGGCGGCGCGGACGATCGCGCCGAGCTGGTCGCCGAGGTAGTGCAGGCCGTGCACACAGGTGATCAGGTGGTACGACCGATCGGGCGCCCAGTCCCCGAGCGCCGCCGTCACCAGCCGAAGCCGCGGGCCGGACGGCGGGATCCGGAGGACGGGCCGTACCGGACCGACCAGGTCGACGCCGGTCAGCTCTGCGCCCGCGGGCAGCACCCGGGCCGCCTCCGCGAGCGCCCGGCCCTCCCCGCTGCACAGGTCCAGCCAGCCGGGCGCGGCCCCACCGTGCTCCCGCAGCCAGGCGGCGGGGTCGAAGCCGAGCTCCCGGACGTAGCTGTTCACTCCGCCGAGCCCGCGCTCGCGGTTCATCGTGCTGTTGGCCACCACGGAGGAGGCGGTGAGCTCACTGTCACTGACCAGTCGGACCATCAGCCGACCCTACTGGTACCGCGGTTCGCCGAACGCCCGAGCGCCCCCCCGCGGGGGTGATGCGGGCACGGGCTTTCCCGGGAACATCCGATCCGGCGGCCCGCCGAAGGGGGGAAAGAGCCGTCCGTA